>CALBNQ010000167.1 GCA_937896495.1 uncultured archaeon
CTCTAAAGGAGCTATTTTTAGTTAATTCGTTTTCTAGAGAGTGTAGATTATCAGATTTAAAAGAATTCATATCGTTTTGAATAAATTGGTATTTTTTAAAATATTCCGAAACTTGTTTAATTAATTCATCAAGTTTTTCTTCTGTTTCAGTAATTTGTGATAATGTTTTCTCTACATCTTTTACAGAAATAGAACCAGAAGAAATTGCTTTTCTGACATTTTCTAAAATTATAATTATAGAGTCCTTATTTTCAGGAACAAGTGCATCAAATGGATCATTTACTAATTTAGTGAGAATATTTTTTTGTTCTTTGTCTAAAGAAGAAGCATATTCATATCTACCAAGAGGTCTAGAAATTTTTGTAAATTGTATACTTATTTCATTTTTAATTTTTGTTTTTTGAGAGACAAATAAATCCAATTTTATTTTCAAATCAAGATATTTTTTGTATTCATCAGAGAATTTTATTTCTTCGATGGATTTAGAAAGTGAAATAATTTTTTCTTGTAATTTTTTTGATTCATCAGAATAATCAGAAATTTTTTGAGTTTTTTCTATTTGAGATGTTTGTAAAACTTTGATTTGTTGTAATGTGTTTGAAATTTCAGTAACACTAGATTTTGTTGATTCAAAATTCTTTAAAATTCTACTAATTTCGGAATGATTCCTATTCATTACTTCTAAATTTTCTTTTAGTTGATTTGCATATTTTTTGGCAAAAATATGAATAACTCTAGTTTGTCTACCTAACACATCTCCAACTTTTTTAAGAATTAAATTTAAGGATGAATGTAATTTTTGAGCATCATTAATACTTGAAACTTCAGGTAGATGTGTAACTCCTTTTTTAATAACATCAATTACCTGTTTTTTTCCTCTTACTACAATAATTGCAAGATGTTTATCAATATCATCAATATTCAGATTATCATTATCAAGAACATTTCCAATTTTTATTAGATCATTAATTAATGGTTCAGTGTTATTTCTCAAATGTTTTATTTCAGACACAGTTTGAGATGTTCTTAATTCATAAAGGTCAGTTACAATTCTAGGCACATCAGAAAGCAAAATTTCCCGATCTTTTGGAACTTCTTCAACAGGTGTGTCTTCTTTCTTTTTTCCCCAACCAAACACCATTTGTTAGTATTATTT
>CALBNQ010000168.1 GCA_937896495.1 uncultured archaeon
TAGCAGCTTCGATATCAACTGTAATCTTGTATAATCCACCTTTCACAAAAATTGGACCTGTAATTGATGGTCTTGCACAGATATCTAAATTATCATCAGTACATGCTGCACCCTGAACAAAAAGAGCACCAGGTGCACTAACGTGTTCAGAACCGCCATAAGTGGTACATTCATGAAGGTTGGCTTCATTACATCCAGGTTGTGGTTTTAATTTTACATCTAATCTTCCATCATCATCATAAAACAGATTTCGTGCCAATAATTCACCACTTTGCCAGACTTCGATTCTGTAAGTTACTTTATCTAAATTCTCATCAGTAATAGTATCAAAGAAACGAATTTGCATATTTGCAGAATCAACATCACCTACTGTAATATCAGATGGAGATATTTGTGTACGAACAGTAACTTCCATATCACCAAATGAAATTGGTTCTGCTTGATCACCACCAAGTCCATGACCAAATGCATTTGGAACAAGTAAAGGAACTACAGAAATTGCAACAATTATCATTAATAGTGTAAATTTATTTTTCAATGACAAAAATAAGGCAATTCCATATTTAAAGTTGGCATAGAATTTCTATCTCTAAGGAATTCTCATTAGAGTAGAATTTTTATTTATCATATCAAAACAGGAATTATGAAGTTTCTTTACGTATTATTATTAATTCCACTTTTAGTAATTCCAGCTTATGGAGAATCTCAAACATTACCTACAGAAGATAATACACTAGATGTGAAAATTACACATGACACAATTGAACCAAATACACAATCAAAAATAAAAATTGATTTTATCAATCCACAAACACAAAAAATTCAAGTCCATATTGACTATGCAGTAACTGTTTCAAAAGATGGTGAGATCGTTTTTGGTCCAACACAACTAATTCACACATCTGAAGGTTCAGTAAAGATTCCAATTCAATTTAATCTAGGAGAAGGAATGTATTCTTTAGGAATTGAGATACAAGGGATTTTGTTTAATCCTATACCAAAAGAAACAGTTTCTTTTGATATTGCAGTAGGTGATGTTCAAATTACATCTGAAATTGTAGAAGAATCCGAAAACGGTGGTGGTTGTCTAATAGCTACTGCTACATACGGTAGTGAGATGGCAAACGAAGTCCAACAACTCAGAGAAATCAGAGACAACCAATTACTAAACACAGAAGCTGGAAAGTCATTTGTCAATTCATTCAATCACATCTATTACTCATTTTCACCATACATTGCTGATTATGAAAGAGAAAATCCAGTATTTCAAGAAATGGTGAAATTGGCAATCACTCCAATGATTAG
>CALBNQ010000169.1 GCA_937896495.1 uncultured archaeon
TTTTCTTTGCTGGTTTTCTTTTTACTACTTTCTTTTTAGCTGCAGTTTTCTTTGCTGGTTTTCTTTTTACTACTTTCTTTTTAGCTGCAGTTTTCTTTGCTGGTTTTCTTTTTACTACTTTCTTTTTAGCTGCAGTTTTCTTTGCAAGTAATTCTTTTAATTTTGTAAAAGATTTATCTAAAAGTTTTTTAGTTGATTCTTCAATTTTAATTCGTTTTTCAACCTCTTTAACCAATTTTTCAGCTGTTTTATGACTAGTACTAATTGTTTCTCGTAAGGAAGGTTTTGTCTTTGACTGGTTTTGAATTTTCGAATTAATTTTAGATTTTATTTCAGAGTATTGTGTAGTATCAAGTGCAATTTTCTTTGCAGTCTTTTTTCTACTTTTTATCTCAGAGATCAATTCCTCAACATGTTCAGATAGCAAACGAAGTCTGCTATCAGCATATTGTTTTTCCTCAGGATTTTCAGAAAATTCAATTTCTTGTTTAATTTGTTCAATTTCATCCTGTTCTCGAGATAATCGTTCTTCTGCAGATTGCACTAATCTTTCAATGCTTTCTAGTTGTGAAGTTTTTTGAGTAAGAATTCCTGAAACATCAGACACATCGTCTTGTTCTGATTCTATTTTTTTATCAATTGAATTTAAACCTGAGACAGAACGCCTTTCAGTAGAACGTATTTGTTTAAGCTGTTCTTCAGCTTTCTTTCTAAGTTTAGTTGCTTCGGATTTCTTTTGACGTAGTTCAATTACTATATTTTCTAATGATGTCAATGATTCAATCAAGATAATTGACTCGGTTAAGTTGTTAATATGATCATGAATTGACTTTCATGTAAAGAAAATTAACCAATTTTGATCGCATGATGAATCTTTAAAAAATATTAATTAAAAGATATTACCATAATTGTGGATTTTCACCCTAAAGAATTACCAATTTTGAAAATTTACGATCTCAAGGATGAAAAAGATGCAACTGAAGCAGTAGAAGACATGGTAAAAATTGGATTTGAAGGTAGTAAAGAAGGTTTTAAAATTCTTATGCCAAAAGAAACAAAACTTGCAAAAAGAATAGGGTATACAATCACTACAGGAGTTACACACGGACTCAGGCAAGAAAATAAAATTAGAGACATAAAATATTGGACATACCATCATGATGCCGAACATTTTGCAATTGTTTTAATTAGCAATGGTGTTTTAACAGAATTAGGTTTTTGATTTTTCAAAAAATTTGTAAAGTTTAGTTCGTTTGGCCATTACTCCAGCAAGCATAGCTCCAATTACAGCACCTCCAATTACATCCATAGGATAATGTTGTAAAACATAGATTCGACTTATAGAAATCATTACAGGGTAAAGGAACATCAAATATGCACCTCGAGGGAATCTATGAGATAGAGCATATCCCAAAATTATTCCAATTATCATTGCTCTTGCTGCATGTCCAGATGGGTATGATGCATCATATCCGCCTTCACAAAATAATGCAAAAGTGTCACGACTAATTGTTATAGGGAAAGGAACTCCGTCATATTCAAAATCAGGCCTATCTCGATCAACACCACATTTGATATATCCAGTTAGCAACGTAGCTAAAACAATCAAAATCATTAAAGTGATTCCAATTCTACGTGTTTTTGGAATAATGAGTACGATTATTCCAAATATCAACATGTTAAAAACATCACCACTTTCAGTTACATATTGCATAAAGAGATCCAATGATTGATTTCCTACATAATTAGAAAAAAATAAAATTACAGATTGATCAAAACTTTCAGTTATTCCAAAATAAACAATTGTTGTAAGAATTAGAAATAAAATTGTCAAAAAAACAAAAGAACGCGACCTAATATCAAAAAGCCAATTTTGCAATTAATTAAACCTCAAGCATTGGTCTTTTAATTTTTGTTAATAGATAAAATTTGAAAATATGCATCATGATTTAAAAAAAATGGTTATGAAAAATTCTGATCGGCTTAAAGAATTTAACCAAGTGGATAATAGAAAAGGAGTGAAGGTACTCACGTTAGATGATTTTGATCTAAAAGGCAAGACAGTATTTTTGAGAGTTGATATGAATTGTCCTATTGATCCAGAAACAATGGAAATTTTAGGTATCAAAAGAATCGAAGAAACGATTGAGACATTAAAATCATTAAAAGATGCAAAAGTTGTTGTTGCATCTCATCAAGGTAGAGTTGGAAATAATGATTATACAGGGATGGACAAACATGCAAAAGTTCTAGAAAAATTAATGAACAGAAAAATCAAATATGTTGAGGATACAATTGGAAAAGCAGCACAAGATGCAATCAAAAATTTAGAAAACGGGGATATTTTACTTTTAGACAATCTAAGATTATGTGCAGAAGAAAATTATGAATTTTCATCTGAAAATGCAGCAAAAACAATCATGGTATCAAGATTATCAAAACTATTTGATCTTTGTGTTCTAGATTCATTTCCTAGTGCACATAGATCACATCCATCAATAATTGGATTCCCACAAGTTTTACCTGCATGTGCAGGGAGAATTGTAGAAAGGGAAGTTAGAAACCTAGATGAAATAATGACTGTTGCAAAAGCACCTCATGTTATCGTTCTTGGAGGTTCCAAAGTACCAGATAGATTAGAGGCAATCAAATTACTAATTCAAAATGGTAGAGCAGATCATGTGTTGTTAACAGGATTAATTGGCAATGTATTCATGCGTGCACAAGCCAGAATTAAATCTCCACTAGGAATCAAAAGAGAAGAAGAAGTTGTTGCAAAAGCACATTCTCTAATAGGGGAATATCCAGATGTTTTTGCCACACCAGTAGATATTGCAATTGACAAAGATGATGAAAGAGTAGAGATGGATGTAAGAGAAATGGGAAAAGGAGATAAAATTTATGATCTGGGTCCAAAAACAATTGAATATTATTCAAAATTAATCTCAGGTGCAGGTACTGTGTTTATCAGTGGGCCAGCAGGATTTTTTGAAAAAGAGAATTTCAGTTACGGAACAAAATCACTATTAAATTCAGTTGCAAATTCAATGGCAACAACCATTGTTAGCGGAGGTCATTTAACAACGGCATTAAAACAACAAGGATTGGCAGATAAAATCAATCATATCAGTACTGCAGGGGGTGCACTAGTTCTGTATCTTACAGGAGAAAAATTACCTATGATCAAAGCATTAGAAGATGCAGCAATAAAACACAGAACTAGATAGATGATTTACAAGAAGGATTAGGACATACTCTATCTTCAGTAGTTCCAAGATAAATTTCTAAATTACAAGAATTACAACGTAATTTTTCAATTGGTTCAAAGAGTTTCATCCAAATAGTAGTAAAATTTTGTGCAATATTTCTAGCAAGACCAGAGGCACACAATTCATTAAAAAAAGATTCTAGATCATCGATAATCCATGAAGGATTGATATCGCCATTTTTTTTAATTATTTCAAATACATCATCATTTGAAAATTTAGAATCAACATTGTTGAATTTTTCAAAAATTATTTTTCGAATTTGGAGTTCAATTGGTACAGTAGGAATAAAATCGCCCATACTAATAGAGATTAGCAGCCTCATCTTTTAGTTTATCCATATCTTGAGAATCATCCAAATGTTTTCCAAGATATGTATAAAGTGCAGATTTTAAGACCTTCAAAGACAATAAAGCACATTTAATTCTGACAGCCTGTAAATGCTCAAGTCCCAATTCACTCAAAACATCATTTTTCTCAATTTTTCGGACATCCTCAAGACTCTTACCTTTAGTTATTTCAGTTAACACCGAAGAACATGCCATACAAATTGCACATCCTTTTCCATGGAATTTAATATCAGTTACCTTATCATCATCAATTTTCATATCTATGTCAATACTATCACCACATAGAGGATTGGAATCATGAAAAGTTACATCATGATCTTTAATTTCACCATAGTTTATTGGATTTCTAGAATAATCTACAATTATCTCATGATAAATGTCAGCATTGCTACTCATAGTTTAAACACCTTTGCCACTATATTTAATGAATTGACTAGTACGTCAATTTCCTCTTTAGTGTTGTAAATGTAAAAGCTAGCTCTAGATGTTGCAGCAACATTTAGTCTTTCCATTAATACTTGTGCACAGTGATGTCCAGAACGAACGGCAATTCCTTCCTCATCAATTATTTGTGCAACATCATGAGGATGAACATCAGCAAAATTAAACGAGATCACACCACCACGCTTTGAAACATCTTTTGTTCCATAGATATGCAATCCCCGTACATGAGATAATTTATCGATAGCATATGTTGTTAGTTCAATTTCATGTTGACGAATATTATCCATACCAATTTTTGTCAAATAATCAATTGCAGCACCTAATCCTACAACATCAGCAATGTTTGGAGTTCCTGCTTCAAATTTGTAGGGTAAATCATTCCAAGTAGTTTCATATTTGTGAACTTCTCGAATCATATCACCACCACCATGAAAAGGGCTCATAGTTTCAAGAACTTGTTTTTTGACCCATAACACACCAATTCCTGTAGGACCCAACATTTTATGGCCAGAAAATGCAAAAAAATCACAGCCTAATTTTTCAAGATCTACACTCATGTGAGGGACAGCTTGTGCACCATCAATCAAAGTAAGAACACCTGCAGCCTTACATTTTTTGATTATTTTTTCTGCATCAGTAATGGTTCCAAGAACATTAGACATCAAACTAAAAGTGACTAGTTTGACTTTACCTGTTGCAAGAAGTTTATCAAGATCATCTAAAATTAATTCCCCATTGTCATCCATTCCTATGTATTCTAATTTAGCGCCTTTTTCTTGAGTTACCAGTTGCCAAGGGACAATATTAGAATGATGTTCATATTCAGTAGTTACTATGATGTCACCTTCTTTGATATGTGGTCTACCCCATGCATATGCAACTAAATTAATTGCCTCAGTAGTACCTCTAACAAAAATTATTTCTTGACGATTTTGAATATTTACAAAACTTGCAATTTTATCTCGAGTTGCCTCATAAGATTCAGTGGCTTCTTCAGCTAAAGCATAAACAGCACGATGAATATTTGCATTATGATTTTGGTAATAATCAGTAATTGAATCAATTACTTGATTTGGTTTTTGAGTCGTAGATGCATTATCAAGATATACAAGAGGTTTGTTATCTCTGACTTTTCTTTCAAGAATTGGAAAATCTTTTCTAATATCTTTAAAAATGGATTCAGTACTTTGCAATTTTAAACCTCTACGTAAATTTCATCAGCATCTATTTTAACATTGTAAACCATAAGAGGTATTTCTGCAGGAAGGTTTTGTGGGCAACCATCTTCTAGATTAAAGACAGAAAGATGTAAAGGACAACGAACACCCTCATCACTAAGAAAACCAGTTGAAAGATCAGCATCAGCGTGAGTACAAATTAAATCAGTGGCATGTATTTTTCCCTTGATATTAGCAATCAGTATTTTCTTTTCATCATGTGTAAATCTAAAAAGTTCGCCGTCTTTTACTTGCCCAGAATTACATGCTTTTATCCATTCAGACAAAAAATCACCTATACTTGTAATGTTGTTCTATTTCAGCATCCTCGTTGTATCGTGTTTCTTCAATTTCAACAAATTTGGTTAGTTCATCATCAGTATTGATAGTGAGTTCACGATTATCCCATTTAGATTCAATAAGATACGCAATCCAAGCTCTGACTTGAAATGACATTTTTCTTGAAAGAGGTTCTAAGAATCCTTCAACAATAGTTCTCTCAGCTTCTTCATGGCTAAGACATCTAGTTTTTAGATAGAATATTTGCTCTTCATCAATTTGTGCAACAGATGCAGAGTGAGTTGCTTTAACATCATTTGTAAAAATTTCTAATCCAGGAATGGCATCAGATTTTGCATCTTTATCTAAAAGAATTGAACGCCCAGACAAAAATGAATTAGACTTTGCAGCATTTTCTTTAATTCTAATCATTCCTTTGAAAAGAGATTTGGATTTATTTCTAAGAATTGATTTTTCAACAACTCTTCCTTCAGTGGATGGGCTTTCATGATTCACATTAGTTTGAATATCAAAAGATTGTTCATTGTTTCCAAAAATCACTTCAGAATCATTTGATGAAGCGCCAGTACCATTAAGAAAATATTCAATTTTGTATCTAGACAACATTGAACCAAACAATCCAGAATACCAATTTACTTTGGCATCTTGTGCCAAATCAGTTCTTCTTGTTGAAAAAGCAACTGCATGCTGATCCATCATTTGTAAAGTGGTAACATCCAATTGAGCATTTGATCCAAGAGTGGTATTGAGCAATTCAAGGTAAGCTTGTTGAGATTCAGTTTTTGGCGAGTATAATTCCTGAACAATTGTGGCTTTGCTATTTTCATCTGCAAAAATTATGTTTCTGGAGATAGTAGAAATATCATCTTCTGAAAGACAAGTTAAGAAATGAATTGGTTTATCCAAAATCATATTTTGTGGAATGTGAATAAATACACCAGAATCAAAAGCGGCATTATTTAATGCTGTAAATTTATCTTCTTTTGAGTTTGAAGACTCTAAAGCCTTTTTTACAAGATCAAAGTTATTGTGAATTGCATCAGCAGTGGATGAAATTACAAGTCCTTTTGATTTCAATTCATCAGAAATATTGATTTTGTGAATATTTGTTCCAATTTGAATAATACAAATTTCATTTTCTAATTCAGTTAATCTTTTTTCAAGAAAACTAGGAATTGTAGATGCAGTGGATGTTGACAATGAAACTTTTTCAGGATCCATTTTTTTAGCATCAGTGTATTTATTGTACAAAGGAGACATTTCGATTGGAAGACTTTCATATACAGACAATGAATTTTTTCTATATTCCTTTAGCCAATCAGGTTCATTTCTTGATGAAGAAATTTCATCAAGGTGTGCAGTATTCAGTTTTGAAAGGATTTCTTGAGACATGATCATTCAATAAAATTTGGATTATCCTACAGAATCATCCATTTCTAATTTGATAAGTCTGTTTAATTCAACTGCATACTCCATAGGTAATTCTTTTGTAAATGGTTCCATGAATCCATTTACAATTAACGATAACGATTCTTCTTCAGTAAAACCTCTACTCATTAAATAAAATATTTGTTCATCACCAATTTTTCCAACAGTAGCTTCATGAGTAATTGTTGCATCTTCTTGATTGATTTCCATATACGGATAAGTATCAGTTTTTGAAGTATCATCCATCAATAGTGCATCACAGCGTACAGTGGACTTTACACCAGTAGATCCTTTTGCAACATTTAACATTCCACGATAAGTAGAACGACCATCTAATCTACTAACAGATTTAGAAGTGACTTTGGAGGTTGTGTTTGGTGCTAGATGAACCATTTTTGCTCCAGTGTCTTGATGTTGTCCTTTTCCTGCAAAAGCAATAGAGAGTGTTTCACCATACGCACGTTCACCCATAAGATAGACTCCAGGATATTTCATAGTAAGTTTGCTTCCAATATTTCCATCAATCCATTCAACAGTTGCACCCTCATATGCATAAGCACGTTTAGTTACTAAATTGTAAACATCATTACTCCAATTTTGAATAGTAGTGTATCTCATTTTTGCATCTTTGTGTGCAACTATTTCTACAACCGCCGAATGCAAAGATTCTGAAGAATAAACAGGTGCAGTACAACCTTCAATGTAATGTACTTCGGCACCCTCATCCACGATAATTAACGTTCTTTCAAATTGACCAATGTTTTCAGCATTAATTCTAAAATATGCTTGTAATGGCATGTCAACTTTAACACCAGGTGGAATATAGATAAAAGAGCCTCCACTCCAAACTGCACTGTTTAATGCTGCAAATTTGTTATCCTCTGGAGGAATAATTTTACCAAAGTATTTTTTGAATATTTCTGGGTGTTCTTTAAGAGCAGCATCAGTATCCAAAAATAAAACACCTTGTTTTGCTAAATCCTCTCTAAGACTATGATATACGACTTCAGATTCGTATTGAGCACCAACACCAGCTAAAAATTTCTTTTCAGCTTCTGGAATTCCAAGTTTGTCAAATGTATTTTTTACATTTTCTGGAACATCATCCCAATTTTTTTCTGCCTTGTCAGATGCTTTAGCATAATAGTAAATATTTTGAAAATCAATTACACTAAGATCACCACCCCAAGTTGGCATTGGTTTTTTCATAAAAATATCATAAGAACGTAATCTAAAATCCAGCATCCATTGTGGCTCATCTTTCATTTTACTAATTTCAATAACAGTATCTTTAGTGAGTCCTTTTTTACTCAAGTGAACATACATTTCAGTGGAATCTTTGAAATCATATTGTGAATAATCCATATCAAGATTTTCAGTAGCCATGGAAAAAATAACCCCGTTATATTATAAATACATGAGGAAAAATAGGCATAGCTAAATAGCTTAAGCTCATTTTCAAATTTGTGAATTCTATGTAAGAGAAGTTTATTTTGAAAAATAGAATTAAAATGGTTTAGATAAACTGAACAAATAAAATAATTTAATGCTAGAAAAATTATTCAGTCAATTTAGTTTTCATCAAATTAAAGGCACCAGAAACAGTATGAATGTCAGATACATCATAAGATACATCAAATTTTTTTAATTCTTCAGAAGTGAAAGGCCCAATGGAAACAAGGAATAGTTTTGAAAGATAATCAATCAAAATAGATTTTTCATAATCTTTAAGCATTATTTCAAAAAATCCACGAACAGAGGAAGCACTGGTAAAAATCACACCATCAACTTGTCTTTGAGAAAACAATTCACGAAAACCATTCCATTGTGTAGTATCTCTAAAAGAGCAAACATCATACAAATGAATTTCTATGACAGTTATTCCAATTTTATTCAATAATTCTCTTAGAAAAGAATTTGCAGCACCACTTCTAGGAATAATTACTTTTTTCCCAACTGCATTAATTTGTGAAAACTCTTCACCAACACCAATTGAAGAGTGGTTTTCAGGTTCATGATTTACTTTAATCCCATACATGTTCAAAGAAGTGGTAGTTTTAGGACCCACAGACATTACAATGGTATTTGCAACTGTTAATTGTAATTCCTCAAATTTTCCAATTTTTTTTGCTGTATTAAATAATAATTTTACAGCTTTTGAGCTAAGAAAAACAGAATAGTCAGGATTTTGTTGTTTTGCAGAATCTAAAAATTCATCAACTATTTTTTCACCCTTACTGACTAATTCTATAGTAGGTAAAGGGATTGGAGTGATGTTATGTTTTTCAGATAATTTGATGAATTCTAATGAATCATCTTTTGAACGAGTTATTGCGATTGTTTTTCCATCAAGCATTATTTCCAGCCTATAGTATCGGACAAATCAACAACGTTACCAATTATGATGTTTGTGGGAGGAATTATTTTATTTTCTTTAACTTTTTTTGCAATATTTGTAACATTGCCTTTGATCATTTTTTGTTTAGGGGTAGTACCATTTTGGATTACAGCAACTGGTGTTTTTTTATTCATTCCACCTGCAACTAATTGTTTACAAATTACATCAATTCTAGATAACCCCATCATGATAACTATGGTGTCAACAGATTTTGCCAATCTTTTCCATTTTACAATTTCAGATTTCTTCTCAGGATCTTCATGTCCAGTTACAAATACTACAGATGAAGCATATTTTCTATGAGTCAAAGGAATTCCAGCATATGTTGCTGAACCAATTCCTGAAGTGATTCCAGGGACAATTTCATATTTTATTTTATTTTCTTTTAGAAATTCTGCTTCTTCACCACCACGACCAAAAATGATTGGATCTCCACCTTTTAGTCGAACAACATGTTTTTTTGATTTTGCACATTGCACCATCAAATCATTAGTTGAATTTTGGTGAGTTGTGTCATCACCTACTGCTCGGCCAACATAGATTTTTTCAGTTTTTTTTGGAATCATAGAAATAATTTTTTTGCTAACAAGTCTATCATATAGTACGACGTCTGCTTTTTTGAGTAACTCTACAGCTCTTAATGTGATCAATTTACTATCACCAGGTCCAGCACCTACAAGGTATACTTTACCACTCATTTCTTATTCCATTCCTCCACTTTTTCCCTCCAATTTAATGCAAGATCATTAATTCCTTTTTTGAGCAACTCTTCACCTGCATTTTTTCCAATAGAATAAGGATTATGTTTATTGCCTGAATGAGTTACATGAATAGATTTTTTGCCATCAACAGAAAAAGCTATCACATCAAGGGTAATCATATCTCCAATGGATTTTGCATATGCACCAATAGGAAATCTACATCCAGAATCAATAAAATCAGATAATGATCGTTCAGCTTCGATTTCTAATCTAGAATCAGAATCTTCAATTTTTTTTAACATAGAAATTGTTTCAAAATCATCTTTTCGTGCAACAATTGCAATTGCACCTTGACCAGGTGAAGGTAAAAAATCAGAAACAGTCAATGGAGAATATGTAACATCAATTCCCAATCTAGAGATTCCAGCTTGTGCAAGAACAATTCCATCATAATTTTCTCCAGATGATTTTCTTATCCTAGTTTCAATATTACCGCGAATCGGTTTGACAGTAACATCAGGACGTCTTATACTAATTTGTACTGCTCGACGTAAGGAGCTGGTCCCAATTATTGAACCAGACTTTACATCATCTAAGGAAAGTCCATCTGATGAAATGAAAACATCGTTTACTACTTCACGTTTTGGAATGCACGCTAAAATTAAACTTTCATCTAATTGAGATGGAACGTCTTTTAGACTATGTACTGCAAAATCTATTTCTTTTTGTGCAACAGCTTTATCAATTTCCTTTTCAAAAATTCCTTTCTGATCAATTGTAAACAAAGGTCTAGTATCAGTATCACCTTTTGTAGTAATTGTTTTTATTTCATAATCAGAATTAGGATTTGTTTTTTTTAATTCAGAAATAATTAATTTTGTTTGTGCTATAGATAATTGGCTGCCTCTAGCACCTACAATGTATTTCAATTCTTCACCGATTTCAATGCATAATGATATGCATCAAGTGTTTTGTTTAGATCATTTTCAGTATGAGCATCAGAAAGGAAGATCACTTCAAATTGAGACGGAGCAATAAAAACACCTTTTTTCAACAAAGATTGGAATAATTTTTTAAATTTCTTAGCGTTTGCATTTTTTGATGTTTCGTAGTTTGTCACAGGTTTGTTTGTAAAGAAAATTTGTAACATCGAGGCTGTAAAATTGATTTGATGAGGAATTTTCATGTCAGTAGCCATATCATCCAAAGCAGTAGAAAATAGTAAATTGTATTTTTCTAGTTTAGAGTAAAGTTTGTTTTTAATTTTATTAATTGTCTTAATTGATGCGATTGCAGCACTTACAGAAATAGGATTACCTGCAAAGGTACTTGCCTGATACACTTTTCCAGAAGGAGACAATAAATCCATTATTTCTTTTTTGCCACCCACTGCAGAAATAGTAAATCCATTACTGAGAGCTTTTGCCATCGTAGTAATATCAGGTTTAATTCCAAAATGTTCCTGTGCTCCACCAGGAGCAACTCTAAATCCAGTTACTACTTCATCAAAAATCAATGGTATGTTATTTTCTTTTGTGATCTTTCTTAGATCATGAAGAAAATTTTTCTCAGGTAAAATTAAACCCATATTTGCAAGAATTGGTTCAACAATTACTCCAGCAATATCTTTATGTTTTTGAATTGTTTTTTGTAAATCTTCAATGTTGTTATATTGTACGACCAAAGTATTTTTTGAAACTTCATCTAAACCTCCATCAGATACTGAAATTCCATTATGTGCAGAACCAGAGCC
This sequence comes from uncultured archaeon, assembly GCA_937896495.1. Taxonomy (GTDB): domain Archaea; phylum Thermoproteota; class Nitrososphaeria; order Nitrososphaerales; family Nitrosopumilaceae; genus Nitrosopumilus. The sequence continues at coordinate 11,858 of CALBNQ010000169.1, forward strand.
CGCCTTTACTAGTACAGAGTCATGTGCACCATGATAACATCCTTCAAATTTGATGATTTTTTTATTTTTTGTAAATCCACGTGCAAGTCTAATTGCAGTCATAGTAGATTCGCCACCAGTATTCATTAATCTAACTTTATCAATGGATGGAAAATTTGCAATGATTAATTTTGATAATTCAGTTTCAGATTCAGTTGGAGTACAATAAAGAGTTCCTTTTGATAGTTGTTTGGTTACAGAGGAAATGATTTCTTTTCTTTTATGACCCAAAAGTAAAGCACCATACCCATTGCAAAAATCAATGTATTTCTTATTGTCAGCATCCCAGATATGAGAACCGTCTGCTTTTTTTGTGAAAAAAGGATATGGTTCAAAATACCTAACAGGGCTATTCACTCCAGAAGGAATTACTTTTTTAGCATCATTGAACATTTTTTTAGAATTTGACAATATTGAACTGTAATTTAGGTCATTATTATTCGTAATTTGATGCTCTTTGTGCTTGAAATTTTCCACGAAACACAAATGCCACAAGTATTGTTCCGATAAAGGGCGCAGTCCAATACAGCCACAAATCGCTAAAAGTACCAGAAAGTAGCGCAGGAGCCAATGCTCGAGCAGGATTCATTGACGCACCAGAAATAAAAGCAAGAAACAAAATATCTAATCCTACAATTCCTCCAATTGCAATACCGCTAAATCCCCGTAATCCTTTGGTATACACAACATAAAAGATGACACCCATTAACATTGCAGATGCTAATATTTCAATTGGAAAAATTAGAGATAAAGAAAAATCATAATTTGGTGCGTTTACACCAAGATTCGCATTTTTCCCAATAAATTGCATAACAAAAAAAGAACCCAATAATGCACCAATAATTTCTGCTGCAAAATAATATACAATTTGAATTTTTGTTATGTGTCCAGTGATATAATATCCAATTGTAACTGCAGGATTAAAATGGGCGAGAGAAATTTTTCCAAAAGAATACACCCCAATTAATAACGCAATAAATGGCATAACAGCAGCAAAGGGGATTCCTAATTGACCATCAAAAAATTTTGCATCATAAACAATTGAACCTGTAGCAAATACAACAAGAATAAAAGTTCCAATCAATTCAACAGCAAAAATTTGTAGATTTGAATAAGGCATTATTAATTTTCCTTTATCAGATCAATCAGACATAATACCTCAGATTTTATTTCATCGCGGATTTTTCTTACATCATCAATCGATTTCTCTTTTGGATCAGAAATATTCCAATTCAAAGTATCTCCAACAAATAATGCAGGACAAGATTCTTTATCCATACACCCCATATTGATAGTTTTAAATGAATTTTCAATCATTGAGTCAGATAATAATTTAGGAGATTGTTCAGATAAATCAATTCCAATCTCAGACATTACAGAAACAACAATTGGATTGAGTTTTGATAAAGGGAGAGTTCCTGCACTAATTACATTAAATTTTCCAGAAGCATATTTTTTGAAAAATGCTTCAGCCATTTGACTTCTTCCAGCGTTTTCTACGCACACAAATAATACATTTTTAGAATTATTCACAACATCACATAAATATTGATTTATATAAATTTGGATTGATATGAATGGAATCAGTTTATTGAAATGTATTTGTGATGAAACAAGGTATGAGATTTTAGAATTGCTACAAAAAAAGAATGAATTGTGTGTCAGTGATTTGGTGATCAAATTAGAAAAAGATCAGCCGCTAATTTCACACCATCTTAAAACGTTGAAAGAATGTGGAATTGTCAAATCAAGAAATGAAGGAAAAAAAGTAATGTATGCAATTTCAAATAATCAATTATCAGAATTAATTTCAAACATTACAAAAACAAGTAAAAAGATTCCAATTTTATGTTCAACAGATAATTGTTGTTAAAATTTTTCAGTTCGTACTACACCAATATCACTTACATAAAGTACTAATGCAAAATCAGCAAAAAGAGTTCTAGATATTTCTTCAATAACATCAGATAATTTTTCTTCCCTCATAATTACTTCAACTTTAACATTTTTTTCAGTTTGTAATCCTTGTCCACGTAAACCACGTGAACCATTTCCTTCAACCTCATATGTTGTATATCCAGAAATTTCATGTTTTTTTAAAATATCAATAATATTTTTTTGTGCAAGAATTTCACATGTGATGGTAAGTAGTTTTACATCGTATAATTTCATATGAATCCCCTTAATGCATAATTGAATAAGTTTATCGTTTCTTCGCTGTGAACCAGAGTGGATATTGTAAACATTATTGGAAGTAAAACTATGATATTGTAAGGAAATGTGATGCCCAAAGCAGATGTAATGTAAAGACTAGGTTTAGCTTGAGGAATGGCATGTCGTAAAACTGCAGGTGCTGCAATAAAGGATGCACTTGCCAATAACAATCCAAACATTACTGCACCACCAAGACTTAGTCCCATTGCAGTAGCAACTAAAACACCCACAATTCCATTAAATGTAGGCATAACTATAGAAAATGCAATAAGGAAAACTCCAACTTTTTTAATATCATCCAATCTTTGACCTGCAATTATTCCCATTTCAATCATAAAAATTACAATAGCACCAGTAAACATTTCATCAAAAACAATTCGAATAGAATCAAATCCAGATTCCCCAATAATATAACCAATTACTATACTGCCAAGTAAAATAACTATAGCTTTTCCAGTGATGGATTCTTTCAAAATTTGAGAGAGTTTAGTTTTAGTTTGTTTTAATCCAACATCAATGTCAGATGAATCATCATTTGTTATCGACTGTTTTTTTGCACGAATTTGTTTTGATACAGCCATATTTGTTAAAAATATTGCCAAAATGAATGCAACAGGTTCCAATACAGCAAGAACTGCTGCAAGATAACCTTCAGAGGAAACTCCTTGATTTTTAAGAAATGATAATCCAACTGAAAAAGTTACAGCACCTACTGCACCATAAGTAGATGCTAATGCATAAGAATCAAAAATGTTGAATTTACCCAACCGTCTTAAAATTTGATAATGATTTAGAGTAAATAATAATGAAAGAACAATTGCCACAATCATAGGACCCAACATATTTTCAAATCCAGTATTTCTCATTTCTATACCTCCATGAAGTCCTATTGCAGCAAGAAGATAGATAGGTAAAAACTCTGAAATTGCTTCAGGGATTTTTAAATCAGATTTTATCCTAGCAGCAATTATTCCAAATAAGAAAAACAAGATTATCGGTGTAAGTAAATTAGATTGAATTAATTGTAAAATTTCCATTGGAGATCTCAAAAAAAAATTGCTGAAATAAAAATCAAGTTATTGAAAAATTAAACAAATAGATGAATGATGTAAGTAAATCCAATTGCCATAATCGCACTACCAGGAATAGTAATCACCCATGAAAATACTATTTGTCGACTTACATTCCATCGTACAGCACGTTTTCTTCGGGCAGCGCCTGCACCCATAATCGTGCCTGTGATGGCATGTGTGGTACTTGCAGGAATTCCAAATACGGCAAAAACAGCAAGCATCAAACCACCACCAGTTTCAGCGGCAAATCCTTGATAGGGTTTGAGTTTTGTAATTTTTACGCCAAGGGTTTTGATTACTTTGTATCCACCAAAGAAAGTACCCAATCCCATTGCAGTAGCTGCTGCAAAAATTACCCATAAAGGCATTTCAAGTTCAGGAATCATTCCTGCAGAAAATAAAATCAACACAATAATCCCCATAGTTTTTTGTCCATCATTTGCTCCATGGGTTAAAGCAAACCAAGCTGATGAAATTATTTGTAGGCGTCCAAAAGTTTTATTCACAATTGCAGGTTTACGACTTGCAAATATTGTAATTATCAATCCAGTCAACAATAAACCAAAAATAATTCCACCAATTGGAGCAATTACGATTCCTGCAAATACTTTAGTTAATCCACCATAAACTAATTTTTCAAAACCCAATCCCATAATACCTGCACCCATGATTCCCCCAACCAATGAATGACTGTTAGAAATTGGCAATCCAAAATAAGTACAAAGTGAGCTCCAACCAATAGCCCCAGCCAAACCGCCAATTATCATGTAAACAGTGATGTCATCAGGGCTGACAATTCCTTTTGCAATAGTAGTAGCTACGGCAACACCAAAGATAAATGGACCAATGAAATTCATCGATGCAGATAATGCAACTGCGTGAATAGGTTTTAAGACGCGTGTACCAATTACGGTGGCAACAGAATTTGCAGAATCATTAAAACCATTTACAAAATCAAAGATTAGTGCAACAATAATTGCAGCAATTGCTATTTCAATCATCTAATCATCTCACGTATATTTTAGAACAATATCTTCAATGACATCTGCAACATCTACACATCTATCAGATGCAGTTTCCATTGTTTCATAGATGTCCTTTAGTTTGATGATTTTAATTGCATCGTCAGTTTCAAAAAGTTCCCGTATGGCTTCTCGATACAGATCATCAACATCGTGTTCAATATCACTAGTATTTCTACAATGTTGAATCATATCCTTAGGATTTTTGATTTTCTGTAGTTTTGAAACCATGTATTCTACCTCTTTTGTGGCTAAAACTAGATGTTCAGCCATTTTTTGAGTGTAAGGTGGAGGACTAGTAATTTTGTAGCTGTAAACTCTGGCTGCAATGCCATCCATGAAATCAATTACATCATCAATTTTCGATGCAATTCTTTGCATATCTTCACGGTCTAAGGGAGTGATGAAGGTTTTGTTTAATTCTGAAAAAATATCTCTTGTTAAAACATCAGCTTCAGTTTCAAGTTGATGTATTTTTTTGACTTGTTCGTTGTTAGTTAAATCAGAAAACAATACTACAACTGCTTCAGAAGTTTCAACAGCTTTTTTTGCTAAATTATCAAGAATCGTTAAGAGTTCTTTTTCATTAGATTTAATCCAAGATAACCATTGACCCATAATCGATTAAACGAGAAAAAGAAGATAAGGGTACTCAATATATGATCTATTGATCTATATAGAAACTGTTTTTTAAAACTGATCTTAGTTTGATCGGTAACAAAGAATCATCAAAAGGGTTTGTTTACTTCACGAGTAAACACATAGCTTGCAAGTCCGATCATTATAATTACAAATGCAAACAAAACTCCAAGACTAAGTAAAATAGGAATTCCACCCTCAGAAACACCAGTCATCAATTCTCTAACAAGTAATATGGTGTAAGTGACAGGATTTAGTTTTGCAATAACTGCAAGCCAATTTGGAAGTAATTCCAATGGGAACAATGCAGGACTTAACATAAACAAAGGCATTCCAAGAAAATTAATCATTCCCCAAAAAGTTTCTTGAGATTTAGCAGTGGCCGCAACGATGACAGAAATTCCAGAGAAACCTAATGAAAATAAAATAACTATAGCCATTATTGGTGCAATCATGAAAGGGTTTGGAAAATTAACGCCGATTGCCAAAGCAATTCCAATAATTAGACTTGCTTGAAGTGCAGCAATTAAAGAAATCGCAGACATCTTACCCAGAGCGATTGATGAACGAGAAATGGGGGAAGTCAAAGCCTTGTTCATGAAACCATAACGTCTATCCCATAAGGTGTTGACACCACCAAAAATACTAGTAAAAATTGCAGTGAGAATAATGACACCAGGTGCCATAAATTCAATATATTCTCCGTCAAATCCAACAGATTGGATTAATGATTGAGTTCCAGAAAAAATATTTCCTACAACGATTATCCAAATAGCTGGTTGAATTAATCTAATTAATACACCACTTCGAGATTTTTTATATCGTTTTAACTCTCTCCAAAAAATAGTATATGTGTCATAAATTATAGAATTCATGAACGCATCCTCTTCATTTTTGCATGTTCACGTCGTCGATTAAAATGTGAATCATCATCTCTAATTTCATGTCCAGTATAAGAGAGGAATACATCATCAAGAGTAGGGCGGGTCAATGAAATAGTATTGATCTTAATTTCAAGCTCAGAAGAAATTTGAAAAATTTTTGGTATAACTTGAGTGCCATTTGATACAAAAAGTGTTAATTTAGAACCATCTTCTGTGATATTTTTAACAAATCTAATTTCTTTCAATTTAGATAAAAATGAATTATGAGAAGTATTATCATCCATAATTATAGAAATGACTTCATTACCCATTGCATTTTTCATATTTTCAGGAGAATCAATTACTTGGATTTTACCACCATCAATTATTCCAATTCGGTCACAAAGATTATCTGCTTCCTCCATATAATGAGTTGAAAGAAAAATTGTCATGTCAAATTCTTTGTGAATTTTTTTGATATATTCCCAAATTTTTCGTCTAGTTTGAATATCTAATCCTACTGTAGGTTCATCAAGAAACAAAACTTTTGGACGGTGTAGTAACCCACCAGCAATATCAAGTCTTTTTCGCATACCTCCAGAATAAGTAACTACAGAGTCATTTTGTTTATCAGATAACTCGATTAAATCTAAAACTTCGTCAATTCGTTTATCAATTTCATTTTTTGGAATATGGTTTAATTTTGCTTGAAGTAAAAGATTCTCACGTCCAGTAAGATATTCATCAACTGTGGTTTCTTGTTGAACATATCCAATATGTTCTCTTACTTTTTTTGCATTACTTGTTACATCAAATTCTGAAATCAATGCTTTACCAGATGTGGGTTTTAGAAGAGTTGTAAGAATCATCATAGTTGTGCTTTTACCAGCACCATTTGGACCTAAAAATCCAAAAATCTCACCACTATTTACTGAAAAAGATATATCGTTAACTGCAATTACATCACCAAAAGATTTTGTTAAAGATTTTGTTTCAATAGAGAACAATGTATTGATCGATTTTTTCAATTATAAATTACTAAGTATTTACCGATCCTCATAAAAAATTTAAAGAAGAATTTTTGAATTAAATTCATGAATGGATTATGCCAAAAATGTCACTCATCAAATGTAGAAATTACAGTTCAAGATGGGATTCCTATTTGTTCAAAATGTTCAAAAAAAACAGAATAGACAAATTATTTAAAAAAAATAAAAAGAATCATTCAATATTTTTGAATTCATCTTTGCTCATTCTTAGAATGATTTTTTCACCAATCCCCCAAATTTCTGATTTGGAAAGAATTTTTGAATGCATCAAACCGTCAGTGACTTCTATCGATTCTAATTCGTTTGTATCAGGATGACGGTGTAATCGTTTAACCTTACCAATTTTATGACAATTTATGTCCACTACTGGAACACCAGATCTTACAGGTGGTCTACTAAGAAGTAATTTCTCGTCAGAAAATTTGTCAATATAATCTTCTGATAGATAGTAATCTTTGTTGAATCCCTGATGGATTGTAACACCAGATACAACAAGGGTATCTTGATTAATGTGAATATGTTTTACTTTGCCATATTCAATACCTTCTCTATCAATTACTTTTTTTCCAGTAAACGTATCAGCAGTAGCCACATTGGTAGGCATTCCTTCTAATTTTACTGACATAGTGTCAGATGAAGTAATTTGTTTATCACATCCAATATCAGAAATTTCCATCAATGGGGTTAAATTACTTGACAGAGGAAAAATCACGCATGGGAATTAATGAAGAAAGGTTCAGACCAATCCTTATCACAAAAGGTAGGAAAACAGGCAAAGAACACGAAGTAATGCTTCGAGCAATAAAATACAAAGACAAGATTTACTTTTCTAGACACAAACCAGATGGAGACTGGTTTCAAAATGCAATGGTCAATCCCCAAATTAAAATAAAATACAATGGAGAAATTTTTGTTGGGAATGCAAAAGTGATTACAGATGATAAATTAAATGAAAAAATTTCTCAGTTAAAATATCCAGGGGAAAAAAGATCTAAAGAAAAAAGAATTGCAATTGAGATCACATTAGATTAAAAACAAATTTTAAAAATTTGCTAATTATACTAGATGAACTATTGTTGTATGTCCTCGTCTATCGATTTCAACACCATTTTCAACTTCACTGATTGTTACGGTAAATGAAATGACATCACGTTGTTTTGCATTTTCTGCATGGAGTTTCAAATGAATGTCCATTGCATCATATTCTTGAAGAGGTAAATCAAATTCCTCAATATATGCCCCACAAGTGGATTCTATTCTAAATCTATCATCTTTAAAATGAAAGCCAAGTTTCATTTTACGACCTTTTCTACCAAATCCTTTCACATTGACATCGATTACACCAGGACTTGTTTCAGTATAGCTAGATTTTCGATTAATAAAAACTCCAATCTCTAGAGGTTTTCCTGCAGTGGATTCAGCCATTTTTTGAATCCCATCATTCATCACAACATCAATGGCTTTGATCGACTGTGCAACTTTTGCAATCCATTCATTTGTTTTTAAAATTGTTGCATGAATTTCAGCACGTCTTTTCTTATCTTCATTTTCGGGCAGTTTGTAATAATCCACCCATTCTTCATAATTATGAGAAATGTCTTCAATAAAATCAATACAGGTTCGTCGATATTCATCAACATTATCAGTCCTTTCTGAAGCATCATCTGTTCTAATTCCATCATAATCCATAGGCATCGCCATGATACTTACAAATCAAAGTTCTAAAAAAACCAATCCTGAAAAAAATAATGGTTATAATAGGAATTCAATTTTCAAACAACAGTGATTTTTTCCGAATTAACTATAGATTTACAAAATCAATTAAAAAGAGACTTGGCACAAATAAAATTTCTATTAAAAAAGAATCCAACTGCAGGATACGCCAGAATTGTAGAGATCGGAAAAGAGGTTGGAAGGAAATACAATATCAAATTAATCGTAAATTTTCCAGGAGTAGGGAAAATTGAAGAGTTTGAGATGTATGGGAAAAGAGATTTGAGTTTGATAATTGATCACGATTTAAGAAAATTCTCAGTAGACAGAGAAATCATCAAACAAAAAGCAAAAGAAATTCTCGGAGATGTTGAAACACAAGATGCATACATGAATGATGATAAAGAAGGAGTAAGAATACATACAAAATATTGGAAAATTGATGTTTTACCACATTCATTACATATTTGGACTGAATTAGATAGTAAAGTTACAGCATTTTGTGATTGGTTAATTGAAAATGCATACAAAACAAAATAATAAATTTAAAAATTAAATACTCTCAAGTTCTTCTAATAATTTTTCTGCTTCAGAATTTTTTGGATCTAGTTGAATGATTCTTTTACAACAATCAATAGCATCATCTTTTTGCTCTAAAGCCAGATGAGTGTTGGTTTTTAGATTCAATGTTTCAATATCAGAATCATTTAGTAAAAATGATTTTTCAAAATAAGGTAGTGCTCTTTTTGAATCTTCTAAAATATAAAAAATACTCCCCATAATGAACATAAAATCTGGATCATCAGAATATTGAGATTCCAAACTTTTACCAAATTCAATTGCAACATCATATTCACCATCTCTAACTAACTTTTTGAGACGACGTTTGGGATGTTTAAACAGACCTACCATTTAGAACTCATTATTTTTTGTATTGTTTTAACAATTTGAATGTACAATATCAAGAAATGCTCATAATTCCTTCTTTGATTAAGAATTGGATTCCTTGTATAAAGGAGGCATCATCAATGGAACCAT
>CALBNQ010000170.1 GCA_937896495.1 uncultured archaeon
ATATTTTTCATATGTGCTTTTATCTGATCTAATGCAGATTCCAATGATGTAATTTTTTGTGCCTGTAATTGCATTTTTTCAATGACCAAGTCCTTTTCTTTCAAATCAGTTTTTTGCCTAAATTCAGGAGTAATGAATAGACTAGATTCTATCTTTTTGTATTCTCGGGCTAATTCCTCTACTGAAAATTGATGATATGTGCCTCCAAAGGAATCCCAACCTGTAAGAGTTTGTTTGTATTCCATCATCATTCCATTAGATGTGGCAATACCTGAAAAATATTTTCTAAATTTATGAAGAGTAATCATGTGTTTTATTTTATCATCAGTTTCATAATCATCTAAACCTAATTTTTTACATAATCTAAGCAGATATTGAGATTCAGTTCTCTCATTTTGTTCTAAATCAGAACCATTTGTAAAAGCAAAATCTTCAACATCTATTTCAGATAATCTTGATTTGAGTAATTCTCGACATTCTTCAGAAACAAATGTAATTCTACCATGACCATTTTTTGCAATCTTCCCACTAATTGAAATTTGAATTATATCATCTGCAAATTTTATGTGACTTTTTTTAATTCTCAAACATTCTCCTATCCTCATTCCAGAAGATAACAAAACAATATACAACAACTTTCTTTTTTTATCTGCACTATCTACTATTCTCTGAAGTTCAGGTAATGTAACTGGCTCTATTCTTTCTTTGACCTGTTTTGGTACAGTTACAAACTGTTTTACCATGTTAGAGTCAATAGATATTCCAGAATGTCTAAGAAATTGTTTGATGGTGGTCAAACTATGTTTTATTGTTCCAACTGAGAGTTTTTGATCAGGAATATTTGACTGTCTTTTTGTGGTGTTACACAAGAAACTAGATACATCATCAATGAATTGGTAAAGGGATTCAGGATTTTCTTTGATAGATATTTTCAGTTCAGAGACTACAACTTCAGGAGTTTTACCATATACAGAATCGCAAAAACGATTAAAGTAAACTAGTGAAGTTTTAGCAGAATTAACTGACTTTGTTGAGCCTGAATTTCTTTTTACACGGTCAAGAAAAGATTTTTGAGAATAACGATTCATGATATTATTACCAATTTGTTGTTTAAGTGCAGTAGTATCCAATGATGATACTATTGTTTACTCACATTTGAACAAAAAGTCAAACGAATTTATTCAAACTTTAATCAAACAAATCAATGGATGAAGAAATTAAT
>CALBNQ010000171.1 GCA_937896495.1 uncultured archaeon
TATCCTATCAAATTGATGTATGTTTCTAACATCCCTGTAATTTTGGCATCTGCTCTTACTGCAAACGCTGTTTTCATGTTCCAAATGTTATGGGCAAACATGAATCCGCGTAATAATAATTTCTTTATGAATTTCATAGCACAGTTTGATCCAACAAGTCCATCTACACCTATTGGGGGTTTAATTTACTACATTACTCCTCCAAGAGGTCTTGATGTTGCAGCTTTAGATCCTGGACGTGCTGTGGGATATGTTTTGTTCATGATTGGAATTGTAGTTGTGTTTGGAAGGTTGTGGGTTGAACTTGGAGGTTTGTCACCAAAGAGTGCTGCTCAGAATTTACTTGATGCAGATGTACAAATCCCTGGATTTAGAAGATCAAATAAACCCGTTGAAGCATTACTGAACAAGTATATCCCATCCGTTACTATTATTGGATCTATGATTTTAGGTCTATTGGCCGGTGTATCTGATGTTCTTGGTGTATTTGGTTCTGGAATTGGAATTTTACTTATGGTAGATATTCTCATCAACTATTACACACAATTAGTTAGAGAACAAGTAGAAGTTGTAATGCCGCGATTGGGTGCTTTACTTGGAAGAAAATAAGAAAATCATATTGGTAGGAATACCTGGTGTTGGTAAAACTAGTTTACTTACCCAAGTGGTTGAATCTTTAAAAGAAAAAAATAAAGTTGTTAGTGTTGTAAATTATGGAACATTAATGTTTGATGTTGCAAAAGAAAATGGGTTAAAAAATAGAGATAATTTAAGAAGATTACCTGTTTTAGAACAACAAAAACTACAAAAAATTGCAGCCGAAAAAATTGCAGCACATGATGAAGAAATCACTATAATTGATACTCATGCATTTATCAATTCTTCAGAAGGATATTATCCTGGATTGCCTGAACATGTTTTAAAAATAATTAAACCATCCAACTTTGTTTCAGTTGCTGCAAAACCTGAGGAAATCTATAATAGACGAATGAAAGATGAGTCTAGAGACAGAGATAAAATTACATTAATCAACATCAAAAAAGAATTAGAATATCAAACTGGTATGATTTCTGCATGTGCTGTAATTACAGGCGTTCCTGTCAGACACATTCTTAACGGAGAGGGAAAGATTGATGAAGCAGCAAACAAGATAATTAATGCAATAGGACTGTAAAAAATGGATTTCAACTTTATACTACTCTTTATTGATTCAGCATTTCTCCAACTTCCTGATTTTCTTGGAGGTGACGGTAGAATGGTTTTGGGAAGTGATGATCCAATAGTCAAAGGGCTAATTCTTTCAATGTTTGCTGTAACTGGATTTGGTGTTTTACTTAATATCTTCAATTCAGCAGTAAGGAAGAAAATGGTTGATCAAACAAAACTAAAACGAATTATGAAAGAAACCCGTGGATGGCAAAAAGAGCGAATGGCTGCAATGCGAGCAAAAGATGCTGCAAAAACTGCTGAATTAAATAAAAAATCATCTTACATGAACAAAATGTCTATGGAAATGATGCAGATGAATATGAGACCTATGATGATTACTTTTGTTCCTTTAATTTTGATCTTTTATCTTGTATTGCCTCAATTGTTTACATATACTGTAGCTATCTCTCCAATACCACTAAATGTAATTCCTGGAGATATGTTCCAACTAACATGTACTGCAGCACAAGCTGCAGATCCAGAACATGTGTGTACTGAAGAAAATGCATTATTTCTTTGGGCATGGTATTTCCTTTCATCAATTGCATTTAGTGGAATTATAATGAGACTGACAAAAACCTCAATGGATCTCAGTTGACAAAATCTATTGTTATCTCTGGCCCTCCAGCTGTGGGAAAAACAACTGTTGCTAAAGGATTAGCTGAAGAATTTGAATTGACTTATCTTAGTGGTGGTGATGTTCTAAAAGAAATGGCAAAGGATCACGGTTTTGATTCTCAAGGTGATGATTGGTGGGATACTGAAGATGGCATGAAATTTCTTAATCAACGTGAAGAAAATTCTGAATTTGATAAAAAATTAGATAAAAAATTAATTGAATTATTCAATGAGGGTAAAATGGTAATCACTAGCTATACTCTTCCTTGGTTAATTAAAGATGGAATCAAAATTTGGTTAGAGGGTTCTCGTGAAAGTAGTACAAAAAGGATGCAATCTAGAGACAACATGAGTTCTGAAGATGCTTTTACAATTACCAAACAACGATTTGACAAGAATAAGGCATTGTACAAAAAATTATACAATTTTGATTTTGGTGATGATCAATCTGTGTTTGATTTGATAATTAACACTGACAATCTTACTGCACAACAAGTAATTGATGTAGCAAAAGAAACTGTGAGAAAATTACTATGACTCTGAAACAACTTGAAAATTTAATTGAAGTTGATCAAGATTTTACTGATGATGCATATGGGACATATTATGATAAAAGAACAATTGAACAATTACTAAATTACGGAATAATACTTTTAGATAAACCTCCTGGACCTACAAGTCATGAAACAGTCGCATGGACAAAAAGACTTTTGAAATTACCAAAAATTGGTCATAGTGGAACTTTAGATCCTCAGGTATCTGGAGTTTTACCTCTTGGATTGGGTGAAGCTACAAAAGCATTGGGTGTTTTGCTTTTTGGTCCAAAAGAATATCATGCATTGGGACGTGTACATTCACTTCCTTCAAAAGATAAACTAAAAGAAGTAATTGATATGTTTCAGGGTGAAATCTTCCAAAAACCCCCACAACGTTCTGCGGTGGTTCGACAAACAAGAACTAGAACTATTCATGAATTTGAAGTATTAGAACAAAAAGAAAGATTACTTTTAACTCGAATTTTATGCGAATCTGGTACATACATTAGAAAATTATATTATGATATTGGTGAAGTTCTTGGGCCTGGTGCAACTATGATTGAGCTACGAAGAACTAGAGTTCATCAATTTCGTGAAATAGATGGATTAGTTACTTTACATGAACTTGCAAATGCATTTGCATTGTGGGAAGAAAATAAAGATGATAGTAAATTAATGAAAATGATTAAACCTGTTGAATATGCATTTAGTGAATTAAAATCAGTAGTTATTCGTGATTCCGCAGTTGATGCAATGTGTCATGGTGCACAACTTGCAATTCCTGGAATTCTAAAAATCTCTCCAAATTTAAAAATCGGTGATATTGTTGGAGTTTATACACAAAAAGGTGAAGCAGTTGCTTTGGCAGAATCTACCATGTCTGAAGAAGAAATTCGTGATGCTACAAAAGGATATGCTTTTGAAACTAAAAGAATTATCATGGCTCCAAAAACATATCCTAAAAAATGGAGAACTAAACCCACTCCTCCTAAGGATTAATCTGGAAATAATTTTTAAAATTGTTAGCAAAAAGCCTTGTAATTTTTACTGGTGTTGGATTACTTGCAGGGCTTTTATTTGGAATTTATTTAATTGACGTTAAAAATACTAGTCAATTAGTTTTTGTTGATGGTAATTCAATTTCTATTGTAACTGAAAAATCTGATTTTAAATTAGGTGAAACAATTAAAATCCGAGTTGTAAATTCTGGAACCACTCTGTTGACTTTTTCTGATACTTCATATGGTCTTAGAGTTACTGGATTATCTGGAATTTTGATGTATGCTCCTATTTCATCTCAAACAATTTCTACACTTGAACCTGGCAAAGAAATTATTTTTTCATGGGATCAAATCAAAAATGATGGTGACCCTGCATTAGAAGGCCTTTACAAAATATCTACAAATGCTATAGATTCATTTGGACATAAAGTGGAAAAATCAACTACAGTAACAATATGGAAATAGTTTTTCTAATTACAAAATAACACAATATATAATCTGATTTTATCAATCCTATTTGTCGCAAGACTTGTGCCGGGGTCGCCTAGCCTGGTAGGGCGCGCGCCTGGAAATAATTAACCATAAAGCGCGTTCTCGCAAGGGAACGGGAGTTCAAATCTCCCTCCCGGCGCCATTTTATTTTTCTAGTTTTTCAATTATTTCTGAAAATTTCCATGGTCCACATTGTGCATCTACTAATTCATTTCCAATAAACCCATTCTTGTTTAGATGATTAACAATATGTGTTGCAAATGGTAATGCTCCTGTAGCTCCTGGAGAATTATAATTCAAAATATGAAATGATTTTTCATCATCAATTAAAATTACATCTGGAACAAATTTCCCATTTTCATCAATTACTGATGAACGAATTCCTGCTGTGCCTTTTTCTGTAATTTTATCTGAATCTATTTTTGGCAAAAATCTTTTGACTCTGTTAATCATTACTGATTTTGACATTGATGATTGAATTTCATTTATTGCTAATTCTTGAAATTGTTTATCAAAGATTGCTTTTCTTGCACCTGATCCAAGCATTTCGATGATTTTTGGAATAAACTCTTTGATGTTTTCTGCATTATCATATCCATATGGACTAAAAACTGGAACTGCATTTGGACCAATTTCACAACTTCCATCTACACGAATAATCCAATGTGGATCTAAAAATGGATAGTCTGGAAATTCAGGAACTGAATATACACTAGCTTTTGTTAAATTATGATATTCTTTTGGCACTATCCAATACTCTCCTCTAAAATGTACATCTGTGAAATTTTTTGCAACATTCATGTTATGTGCAATGTTGATTGCTTCTCCTCCTGCTGCATTGATTAAAAATTTTGTAACTATTTTCTTTTTTTGATTTAGCGTTATTTCCCATTGACCGTTTTCTTTTTTTATTTCAGTTACTTTGGAATCCAAAAGAAATTCTGTTCCATTATTTTTACTATCCTTCATAATAGAATTGGTAAACACTGAATAGTCTGCAGAACCATCTTTGTATACATAAAGTGCAGACTCACATTTTATTTCAGGCTCTATTTTTTTAATTTCTTCTTTATCTAATAATTTAATATCTTTATCTTCAAGACCATTTTGTTTTCCCCATTTGAGATATTTTTCGAGAGTTTTAACATCTTTTTTGTTTAACGCAACTTCAATTACTCCATCTTTCCTAAATGGTAACTTTTTAAGCTTGGAATATTCTTTCCACATTTCATAACCATGAAATGCAGCTTTTGCAAATAATTTCTTCTTCTCTGGATTGTACAAATACGGTGCATGAACTTTTCCTGTGTTTCTACCACTTGTATGAAATGCAACAGTTGATTCTTGTTCGATAATTGCAATTTTTTTTGATTTGTTTAGAAATGACAGAAAATATGAAATGGATGTTCCAAGAATTCCTCCTCCTATTATTACAATGTCAAAATTATCTGTCATTTTATTTCATTCTTATTTTATTTTAATTGATATTAAATTGAATCTGTAACGACTAAACTTAATATCTGATGAAAAGTGAATTTCAATATGTTGCCTGATAGATGTTCTGTATCAAAAGATGGGAAACAATGTGTTAATCCACCAGAATTTATCGTATCTATTGTTGATGAAAAGGATGAATACATGGTGGGAGTTACTTGTGGACGACATAAGCAAGTTGTAACTGGAAAAATCGGATTTCTTCAAAAAGAAGGAAAAATGCATAATGGCAAAATAAGTTTTGCACCTGTTAAGACAATTGGAACTGATTGTATTCATGGCGATTCAGATGATTTGATTCAAATTGATTTGAAATAGTTACAAAAATTGAAATAATTTTAATTCTAATGTTTAATAATGTTATTTGAACTACTATCTGATTTAATCCAGATTGATGAAATATTGTTTATTGTAAAAAACCCTGGTATTATTTGTGAAGTGAGAAACAATTCTCTTAGTATAAAACAAAAAGAAAAATGGATTACTATTGGTAATAATGATGATCCTGCACACATACATATTGATTCAGAATTGATAAAATATGCAAAATTTGTAAATGAAACAAAATCTGAACGTGTTAGTTTTAGTGTACAGTTTTTTAATGAATATGATCAACGTGTATTGGCAGCATTTTTTACAAAAATGTATGATGAATCTAAAACATTAATCTCAAAAAAATTTCAAATATATCAACAACTAAATCAAAAATATTCTTCTAAGATTAAATTTTAAAAAAAAACCTTGTCTGAAAAAAACAAGGAAAAAATATTATTCTTCAGATTCTTTCTTTTTCTTCTCTTTTTCAGATTGTAGTTTAGCTAATTCTAATTCTTCGTTTGTATGTTTGAATTTCTTCATTCTAATTTTATATTGTAATTTAGATATAAAAACTGCAGTTTTTCATTAGAATACACTTCCAAATGATTCTAAAAATTATGCCTAACTTCTAAAATCCTACTGAATAAATTGGATTTTTTCCATTTATGCCTAAATTCAAGTTTTTTACAGCAATTTTTGCCATTTCTTCTCTAGTTTCTTTAGAAGAACTTCCAATATGTGGTGCTAATATTATATTTGAAATTTTTGTAAATGGGTGGTTTTTTCCAATTGGTTCTGATTCAAAAACATCTAATCCTGCACCAGAAATTATTTTGTTTTTGAGTGCTATGCTCAAATCTTTTTCATTTACAATTTTACCTCTTGATGTGTTTATCAAAAATGAAGAATTTTTCATTTTTTTAAAAATTTTATTGTTAAACATCTGATCTGTTTCTGATGTATGTGGAACATGAATTGATAAGATATCACTTTGTGTGATCAATTTATTTTGTGATACGTATTTTGCCCCTAATGTTTTTTCTTTGTTTTTTGAAATACGATTTCTGTTATGATAAATAATTTTCATGTCAAATGCTTTGGCTCTTTTTGCAAGTGTACCCCCTATTCTACCCATGCCTAAAATCCCTAATGTTTTTCCTTGAAGATCGATTCCTACATAATCATATGCCCCAAAAATTTGTTTCCATTCTCCATTTCGAATGAGTCTGTCCCCTTCAGATATTCTTCTAACTAAATCAAGCATTAATCCAAATGCTAAATCAGCCGTTGCATTTGTTAACACTTTTGGGGTGTATCCAACTCGAATTTTTTTCTTTTTTGCATAATCGATATCAATATGATCAAAGCCTACACTATACGTACTGATCACTTTAAGATTTGAACCAAAATCGATCAATTCATTATCTATTTTATCATATGGAAAACAGATTAATCCATCAATATTTTTGATTTTATTTTTCAAAATATTTTTAGGTATTGGGATTTTCCCTGTATGAACTTCTATTTGATATTTTTTCTTTAATTCTTTTAATGCAAATTCATGAAGTGTCCTAGTAAGAAATACTCTTTTTTTTTGCATTGTTTTTAAAACTTACATCAAACCATTTATACGATTTTCTTTTATTCTTTTTAGATGTCTTCAAAAGTTGAAGAGGAGGAAGAATTTGCAGTTTGTGTTGAATGTGGAAATTCTATTGAAAAATGTGTTTGTGTTTGTCCATATTGTGGTGAACGTGATGAATGTAAATGTGCATTATTTGATGCAGCAACTGGAGGCTAATTTAATTGACAAATCAAATTATTATTCAATTTGTAGGTAAATTGTTGTGAGTTTTACTGATTTTACATGGTTAATTGGGGGCCCGCAAGGTAGTGGTGTTGAATCTGGTGCAAATATTTTCTCTCGTGTTTCTGCTGAAATTGGATATCAGATTTTTGGGAAACGAGAATTTTACTCAAATATCAAAGGTGAACACAGTTACTTTACAGTAAGAATTGCAGATAAAAAAATTCATTCAAATGTTAATGATGTTAATTTAATGGCATCATTTGACGCTGAAACAATTTTTCGTCATTATGATGAAGTAGTTTCCGGCGGTGGAATAATTTATGATTCTGATATTCTTGAAACATCTACTGATTCTGTTCGAACCCTTGATGTTCCATTCAAAGAAAGATTGCATAAAGAATTAGAATTAAAAAATAAACCATTTACAATTGCAGGTGTTTTGGATATTGCAAAAGAAAAAAATGTTTTGTTGTTTCCAGTATCTTTCAAATCTATTCTTCATACGTTAGCAGAAGAAACAGAAAATCCACGTTTGCGTGGATTAGTAAGAATGTATAATGTAATTGGTGTATCTTTATCTTTAGGATTGGTAAAAATGCCTGCTGATTCATTACATAAAGCAATTGAATCAATCTTTTCAAAAAAACCAGAAATTGCAAAAACAAATCAACAAACTGCAACATATTCTTACAATTATGCAACTGCAAAATTTGAAAATTTTGATTATACTTTATCTGGAACTAAAAAAGAATCTGGAACTCTCTTAGTCCAGGGATTTCAGGGAACTGCTTTAGGAAAAATGGCGTGTGGTTGTAGATTTCAGCCATACTATCCGATAACTCCTGCTTCTGATGAATCAGTTTTTCTTGAATCCAATGAACTTTTAGAAATAATTGGAGATAGGCCTGGCTCTACTGCAGTAATTCAAACAGAAGATGAAATTTCTGCAATGGGTATGACTATTGGTGGTGCATTAACTGGAACCCGTTCTGCTACTTGTACATCCGGACCTGGATTTGCATTAATGACTGAAATGTTAGGTTGGGCGGGAATAAATGAAGTACCTATCGTGATTACCAATTATCAAAGAAGCGGCCCTTCAACTGGTCTTCCAACAAGACATGGACAAGATGATTTACTTTTTAGTATATTTGCCGGACATGGAGATTTTCCAAAAATCGTCTATGCTTCAGGTGAAATTGAAGAGAGCTTCTATGATACTGGAAACTGCTTTAATTATGCTGATGTTTTTCAAGTTCCTGTAATTCACTTGATGGATAAATTTCATGCCAGTTCTGTTATCACATGCAAAAGATGGGATACAGAAAAAATTTCCATTGATAGAGGAAAATTATTAGAAAAAGTAGAAGATGGTTATAGAAGATTTGAACATACAGATGATGGTATTTCTCCTCGTTCTAGATTAGGAATAGATAATGGAATTTTTTGGAATACTGGTGATGAATCTGATGAAACTGGACATATATCTGAAGATCCTGTTTCACGTGTCAAAATGATGGATAAGAGAATGTCCCGATTAGATTTGATATTAGATAAAATTCCTAAAGAAGAACAAGTAGTATCTTATGGAATTAATGATTTTACAATAATTTCTTGGGGTTCTACTATTGGACCTGTAAAAGATGCATTAGAGATGTTAAAAGATGATGGAATTTCAATTGGATTAATTCAATTAAAATTAATTCATCCTTTTCCGTCTGATTACGTTAAATCATTACTAAAAGATGTTAAAACCATAATTGATGTTGAAGCAAATCAATCAGGTCAACTTGGAAAAATTTTCAAACAAAATGTTCAACGCAATGTTGATTATTTTATCTTAAAATACACTGGACGTGCAATGACTAGTACTGAAGTTTATGATTCACTTAAGAGAATTGTTCAAAATAAAGCAGAAAAGAGGGAGGTCCTAATGCATGGCGCTTAAACCTGCTGAATTTAAAACAGATGTCCATAATGATTGGTGTCCTGGATGTGGTGATTTTGGAATTGTAAATGCAATTCAGATGGCATTAGCAGATATGGGGATTCAAAGAGACAAGACTGCAATATTTTCTGGAATTGGTTGTTCTGGAAAAACGTCTCATTTTATCAATACTTATGGTGTACATACTTTGCATGGACGGGTTTTGACATTTGCTCAAGGTGCAAAGATTGCAAATCCTGAGATGACTATAATTGCAGTAGGTGGTGATGGTGATGGTTTAGGAATTGGTGCTGGTCATTTTGTAGCAGCTGGTAGGCGAAATGTAAACATGACTTACATAATTTTTGATAATGGTGTTTATGGGTTAACAAAAGGACAAGCTTCTCCTACTTTGAAATTAGGTGAAAAAACAAAATCACTTCCTTCACCAAACACAAATTCTAATGTAAATCCAATTGGACTTGCAATTGCAAGTGGTTTTACATTTGTTGCTCGTGGATATTCTTATGATGTTAGACATCTCAAAGATTTGATAGTTCAGGCAGTAAGACATCCTGGACTATCATTTCTAGATGTTCTACAACCTTGTCCTACATACAATGATCTAAACACACGGGATTGGTATGCTGGAGCTGATTTAATGGATGAAGCACAAAAAAGACATTCTAGAATCTATAAACTTGAAGACACTGGTTATGAGCCAACTGTTCATTATGATTCAGAAATTGAAACAAATGAAAAATTATCTCAAGCATTAATCAAATCATTAGAATGGGGAACAAAAATTCCTACAGGTGTTTTTTATAAAAATGAAAATACCACTCCTTACACTGTACGATTACAAGATAAGATACCAAACTATTTGGAAAATCCTCCATCAAAACAAAATATTTCTAAAAATGGTTTTTCTAATACTGATATTTCAAAAATTTTAGATTCGTTAGAAGTTTGATTTAACAAAACTCTCTATAAAATATCTAAAATGTTTTATACATCGTGTGCCCAAAAAATAAATAATTTCATTACAAAAAAAATTCTCAATTGGTTTCTTTCCATAGTTCATCTTTGAATGTGTATTTTTTATTTTGTGATGATGCATTTGATAAACGCCATCTAATTGATTCTGAATCAAATTTATAAATTATTTCTAAAATTTCTGAGGGTATTTTTTGTGGATCTAAATGATATGGTAATAATTCTAGAATTGAATCAATTTTTTCAATTGCATTATCAAACCATTGCCTGTCCTGGGTGTCTATGTTGAAAATAATTTTTGGATTACCTGAAAAATTAATTTTAATTTTTAAAGCATTCCCATTACCTCTCCTTCGTTTCATTTCTTTGAAAACTGACTTGACTTTTTCCCATCGTTTAAACTCAAACCATTGGAAAAACTCATCATTAAATGCAAGTGGAATATTGATATCTAAAAAACTTACAAAATCATCATCATTTGGTTTAATTTCCTCTTGAATAATTGTAAAATGGGAATTTAAAAATCCATACAGAACTTCAATTTCCCATGGTGAAATTCCATAGTAATGTAGTGCAATATCTAAATCCTCAGTCATCAATTATGAATCTTGAAAATTATAATTAAAGCTTCAAGC
>CALBNQ010000172.1 GCA_937896495.1 uncultured archaeon
ATGTCTAAATTCATAGAACTTGCAATTGGGATTACAGCTATTCTAGTTGGAATTGCTTTGATTGCCGGTTTAATTTAGGAAAAAAATCATGCCTTTAGATAAAATGCCAAACACTGAGGATTTTATTCCGACACACAAATCCACAGTTTTACACATCAATGAAACTCCAGTTGCATGTATAATTGATGAAAACATTGAAAATAGATCACGTTATGAATTGTTATCTGGAAATTCTTCTTTACGAGCTAGTATTGTTGGATTTCTTAACAAAGATGAGGATTTGGGTTTGTTGATGGGATTTAAATTAAAAATTCAAACTGACGATGATTTTTTTGAGTATACTGTATACCCAAATGAGGAATTAATAGACACTATAATTTTTGAAGAATCTATTTTTATAATTAATAAAAAATTAGAAAATCTTTTTTTGTTACAAAAAATAATGACAGATCAATTTGTAAAAACAAGATCTGAATATGAAAAATTTCAAAACATGATTAAAAAATAATTAAATTACTGTAACTGATTCTTACAAATATTGAATAATTATTCTCAGATGTTAAGATTAAGAGAGCCAACCTTACTTGACCGAGAAGATGGACATTGGTATCAAACAAAATTTGATGATGTTTATCCATCAATTAGCACAATTTTGTCTGACACTGCACCTGATGAAAAAAAAAATGGGCTAAAGAATTGGAAATCTAATGAGCCTGCACACGATTACATTACAAAACAAGCTCAAAACATTGGTACTCAATCTCATAAAATTATTGAAGATTATTTGAGTGATAATCTATCTTTGGAAGAATTTGATTTGTTACCAATAGCCCATTTTCATAATTTAAAACCGTATTTGGAAAATATTTCTGATGTGGCATCTATCGAACAAAGGATGTATTCTGATAAACTAAAAGTTGCTGGAACTAGCGATCTTATTGCATATTACAATGGTGAATTATCTATAATTGATTATAAAACAAAAAGAAAACCTCAGATTGATGATTACATGTATGAGTATTATCTACAAACCACTTGTTATGCACAAATGTTTCAAGAAGTGACTAATCAAAAAATCAACCAAGTTGTTATTTTAGTTAGTAGTGAAAAAAACACTAGGCAAGAATTTATCAAATCCTGTGATGATTATATTGAGCCTATGAAGGAACGAATTGAAAAATATTATCTAAATAACCTTGCCTAATTACTAGACTCAATTTGTTCTTTAAACAAACCCTTGTATATGGTGCAAATTTCATGAAATTTAGAAATGAAATATCTATGTAGAACCTGTAAGACTGAATGTGATGATATCCCTGAACATATGATGAAAGTTCATAATTTCTCAAAATCTATTGTCGATTCACAATTAAAGGCAAATTCTAACTGTTACAAAAATTCCTTTATTGAAGTAGAATAATTTTTTTAAATTTAAAATCTTAATTATTTAAAATTCAGTTCAATGATTTCTTTATCATTTCAATGTCTGCAAATTCTCTGAATTGAACTATTTTATTTTCTAAAACTAAATACACATGTGAAAATAATACTTCAAATTTTTTTCCTGATTTTGATATTCCTTGATACTTTCCATTTACCATCACATGATCTTTTAATGTGGTAATTTGATCTGGAATTATGT
>CALBNQ010000173.1 GCA_937896495.1 uncultured archaeon
TATTCACCTATTCAATGTAATATCTATTACATAATATAAATATTATGGAATATTATGTTATTTATTACATAATACTATTATAACTGACAATTTTTAATAAATTTAATGAGAGTTTCTAGTATGTCAGTTCCAGAGGTTGTAAGAGAACTCATCACAAGAAATCGTTCAGTTTATGATTGCATGAAAATGGATTTGATAAACTATACAGCATTAGCAGTAAAAATTCAACCAGAAATTGAGAAGATTTTAGGGAATTCTGTAAATCTCAATACAATTGTAGTTGCAATCAAACGATTTGCAGATACGTTTGAAAATAAAGATGAAGTAAAAGAAGAATCAGTTCTAAAAAATGCTCGATTAGCTTTAACAGATGGAATAATGGATATCAAATTTTCAATTAAAGATTCAAATGAATTAGATCCAATGACAATTTTTGATGAATTTTCTAAAATAGGAAATAATTATGAATTTTTTAGAGTTTCTGATTCTTTTAGATTTCTTGCTGAAGATATGGATAATGTTAGACAAATTTTCAATAATGTATCAAATAGAGAAAATATGTTTAATACTGGTCTTGCAAAAATTAGAATTTCAATACCTGTATCCCAAAATCAATCAGACGTTGTTTCATATGTTGCTGAAGTATTACATGTAAATGGTATAGAATTAGTAAATGCATTTTTTAGTCAAGATAGTACTGTGATTATTTTAAACGAAAGAGATGCATCTAGAGCATATGATATTTTACACTCAGATATTTTAAGAAAATAAAATTTCTAACAAATAATTGTTATAGCATATATTCATCTATATTTGTGGAAAAATCGTAATTGGTTAGAAATAAGAAAAAAATTGTGATTTTAGGTGGAGGTTTTGCTGGAGTAGAATGTGCAAGACAATTAGAGTCAGAATTTGGTGATGATCCTGAAATTGAATTAGTTATGGTAAGTGAAGATAATTTTCTGTTGTTTACTCCAATGTTACCACAAGTAGCATCTGGAATGATTGAAACTAGACATATTGTTTTACCGATAAGAACAATTTGTCAAAAAACTAAATTTTATGAAGGAAAAATTAAAAATGTAGATCCTTACGGAAAATTAGTCACTCTTTGGGGAACAGGAGATAAAAGAAGTATTTCTATTCATTATGATTTTCTTGTTGTTGCACTTGGTAGTGAAACAAACTTTTTTGGAATGGCAGATGTTGAAAAAAATGCTTACACAATGAAAACTCTCAATGATGCTGTGATGTTAAGAAATAGAGTAATTGATATGTTGGAACAAGCAGAAAATGAAACCGATCCGATTCTTCGAAAAAGCTTTTTGAATTTTGTTGTAGTAGGTGGAGGTTTTGCTGGAATTGAAACTGCTGGAGAATTAATGGATCTTCTTTTAGATGCTAGAAAACATTATCATACAATTCATAAAAGAGATCTTAAAGTTATTGTATTAGAAGCATTACCAATAATCTTACCAGGATTTAATGAAAAATTAGCAAATTTTGCAAAAGAAAAAATGACAATAAGAGGAATCGATATTAGATTACAAACAGCAGTTACTAGTTTTGATGGAAATGAAGTTACAACAAAATCATTAGATCAAAATCCAAAAGATCCTATCGATGAAACTATAGTCGATATAATTAGAACAAAAACTTTGATTTGGACTGCTGGAGTTACTCCAGTAAATACAATCAAAAGGTCAATGCTAAAAACAGATAGAGGTAAAGTTGTCATAAATGAATTTTTAGAAGCTCAAGGATTTCAAGGAGTTTTTGCAATAGGTGATTGTGCATTATTTTTAAATCCTGAAACAAAAAAACCATTTCCACCTACTGCTCAAATTGCAGAAGCACAAGCAAAGGTTGCAGCAAAAAATTTGAAGGCAATAATTAAAAATACAGAAAAAGAGAAATTTGAATATCATTCAAAAGGTCAAATGGCAATAATTGGAAAGAGATCAGGAATTGCTACATTTTTTGGTATGAATATTTCTGGATTTTGGGCATGGTTAATTTGGAGAAATATCTATCTCTCAAAGATTCCAATTCTTGATAAAAAAATTAGGGTTTTTCTAGATTGGGCAATTGATTTGTTCTTTGATAGAGATATTTCTAGATTGAAATTAATGAAACATGAAGAAGAAAAAGAGTACAAAGTACTTGATGAAGTAGATGATGTTTGGTAAAAAAA
>CALBNQ010000174.1 GCA_937896495.1 uncultured archaeon
ATAGAAAAAGTGCATTAGCACACTTTTTTTCTATTTTATTATTTTTAGAAAATTACGTAGATCGTACTTGCACTCTAATTTAAGAAAGACTTAAAAGGATTCTGAATAAGAATAATTTCATAATGACTCTTCCAAAAGGATTCGGATCTGGCAGTGCTGGTGGTTCATCAAGTGCTGACGTAGAACGAATGATTGGAAAACGCGTTGAAAACATGACTGGTATGATTACTATTTCATATTGGGCAGCATTGATAGCTACTTTTGGTGGTACAGCAGCAGGATATTTCTATTATCCATGGGCATACCCAACAGCAAGTGGTCACTTTGCATTCATCGTACTCACAATCATAGAATCAATTGGTTACATCTTCTGTGTTAAAGTCATGGAAGAAGGTTCTAACAAAAACAGCAATGGCCTCATTGGTGCCAGTGTTGGTGGTTCAGTAATATTCGTATTATTTGTATCACTATTTGTTGGATGGTAATCAGAAGGTAAACCCTTCAGACACTTCTTTTTCATTTTAGTTTAGAACAACTTTGTTGTGTATTTGTTATCTGTCCATGACGATCTTCATCACACTATAAAATTTTATATAGTGACTTTTTCCTCAACTCCGTATGGTCTGGTTAAGACGATGTACCCACTACTTATTCATAGTAGTAGTTGCAGTTAACTCAACACTGTTAACAATTAACGCAGGTGACTACATTTTCTATACTGACTGGGCTTGGACTTCGTACACGGTATTTTCAATATCGCAAACGTTGATGCTTATCGTAGGTGCAACATACTATCTTACGTTTACAGGCGTTCCGGGCACAGCAACATATTATGGCCTCATTATGACAGTATATACTTGGGTAGCCAAAGCCGCATGGTTTTCACTCGGCTATCCGTATGACTTCATTGTAACTCCAGTTTGGCTACCATCAGCAATGCTGTTGGACTTAGTATACTGGGCAACAAAGAAGAACAAACATAGTTTGATACTGTTTGGAGGTGTACTTGTAGGAATGTCTTTACCATTATTCAACATGGTAAACCTGATAACAGTTGCAGACCCACTTGAAACGGCATTCAAATATCCTAGACCAACATTGCCACCATATATGACACCGATAGAACCGCAAGTAGGAAAGTTCTATAACAGTCCAGTTGCGCTCGGTGCAGGTGCTAGTGCAGTCTTAGGATGTACGTTCGCAGCATTAGGTTGTAAACTTAATACTTGGACATACAGATGGATGGCCGCTTGGTCAAAGTGGGACTAAACACCCAACCTTTTCCTTTTCATTTTATTATTTTCTCTTAGAGTATACTCTAAACTACAAAAATTGATTAAAAAATATTGCACAGGTTGTGATCTTTTATTGTCTACTTTGAGGATATGTAATCTTGTGATTATACTATGTGAAGCAACAATACGGTCAGATTCTTGTAACTCCAAAACCTTTTGTAAAGTGGGCTGGAGGTAAACGACAATTAATCCCAATCCTAAATCAAAACCTACCTCGTTCTTTTGGAACTTATTTTGAACCGTTTTTGGGCGGTGGTGCACTATTATTTCATATGTTGACTGAACGAAATGGTCAAAAATGTAGTATATCTGATTTGAACTCTGATCTTGTTTTATCATACATCACAATTCGAGACAGAATTGATAGTTTGATCACTTCATTAAAAAGTCATGAAAGAAATTATCAGAAAGATTCCAAATCTTACTATTATTCTGTAAGAGAAAGTAATCCTAGAAGTGCGATTGAGAAAACATCTCGATTACTCTTTTTGAATAGGACTTGTTTTAATGGATTATACCGAGTTAATAGTAAAGGAAAATTCAATGTACCATTAGGAAAATACACTAATCCAAATATTGTAAATGAAGATAATCTTCGTGCTGTAAGTGATATTTTACAGGCAAGTAAAGTTTCTATAAACTGTCGTGATTTTGAAGCAGTTCTAAGAGATGCTAAAAAAGGTGATTTGGTCTATTTTGATCCACCATATCAGCCAGTAAGCAACACTGCAAATTTTACAAGTTACACTAACAAAAGTTTCTCTATTGATGATTTGAATAGATTAGCAGAACTCTGTAAGAATTTAGATGCAAAAGGTTGCCATGTTCTTTTATCTAATTCTGATTCTGAGGATGTATCTGAATTATTCTCAAAAAAACCTTGGAAAGTAAGTAGAATTCAGGCAAATCGCTCCATCAATTCTGACTCTAAAAAGAGAACTGGTCACTTTGAGTTATTGATTAAAAATTATTAGAAGCTTCGAACGGGATCTGAACCCGTGACCTTTACATTACCAATGTAACGCTCTACCAGACTGAGCTACCGAAGCACAATTTTTCACTACATAAAATCCTTATAATTCTTCATTCTTGTCAAAATTCTTCTAAACTGTTAAATCTCTCGCAAATTTTTACCTTTTTGGAGGAGTAATCAAGCCTGGCCAAAGTAAGCAATTTGCTTTTGGACATGCAGGACTTAAGATCAAATAATGGGTGATCCTGTCTTTCAGGAGTTCGTGGGTTCAAATCCCACCTCCTCCATTGGTCTTATTTTGGATGTTTAATTCCTCTGGCATTTAGTACTTCATACACATCTGGTAATGAAAATACAAATCCTACATGTACACAATCTTTCTCATCACATAGTTGACAAAATAATTCTCCTTTTTGAACTGCAACTTCTGCTATTCTATTTTTGATATTATCTTTTAGTATAACACGATCATCATCAACTGATATCTTTTCAATTTTTGGAGCATATCTTGCAAACGTTTTGTCTTTTTGCATCATCTCTTCTAACATGAAAGTAACATAACCTGAAAAACTATTGACACCCTTCATTGTAAGGTCGTCTTTACTCTTTTGATAAACCTCATGGAATTTATCGTAGACTGTTTCTGAAACTGTAATTGATTTGAATCCTGCTTTTGGCAATTTACTTTTCCTTACCGTACATTAAAGTACTCATGTATATATTGTTTTATTTTAAAAAATAGTCTTTTATTGTAAATGCAAATTAGTCTTTATACGATACTGTAATTGAAGAACAGTATGGGTAAAGGATATTCCTCTGAAGAAATTAGAGAGAAATTGATTGTTGTTTTAGAGCATTCTACAACTGGAATGTCTGGTGTGGAAATTTCTGAAAAAGTAGGCGTTAATAGAATTACTATGACAAAATATCTCAAAGTATTTGCAGTTGAAGGATTGTTGAGACAAAAAAATATTGGAAATGTAACTTTATGGTCTTTAGAACCTGGTCAAGAATCTTTTAATTTTCCTGATGATTATTTCAAAATCACATCTAAATTTCTTGAAAATCTGACTAAAGGTACTGAAGAAGAAGTTTACTCATTAATTCGTAATTGTATTCATTCAGGTGCATCTGTAAATTCATTAATTTTTGAAGCGATTGTTCCTGCTATTGATTCGATAAATGAATTATATGATGAGGGAAAAATAGGTTCATCTGAATTAAGCCTTCTTAGAAACACTATTTCAAAATCACTTCAAATTTTTAATCAATTCCCAATAGTTTCTAACTCACAAAAAAATGTGGTTGTGATCGCAGCAGATTCAAAAAGCACTTTACTTTCCGAAGCTGCATCTTCAGCATATCATTCTGATGGTTGGAGAGTTTCTCATTTGGGTGACATGTCACATGCAATCAATGTTTTATTTGATCTTGATTTCCAAAAACTGGTTGGTAAAATATGGAAACGAAAATCTGGGATCTTAATTGTTGTTATTTTTTCACAAACCAGTGAAGGCTTGATGTTTTTTGTCGATTCTATAACTCCACTTAAAGAAAAATCTAGTAAACGTATGAAATTGACATTATGTGCAAAAACATCAAAAAAATCAAAAATTAATGCTGATTTAATATCTGAAAATTTTAATGATATTTTACAATGGTCAAATACAACCTTTCAAAATTTGAAATAATACAAAATGGGCCCGATGTGATTCGAACACATGACCTTTCGATTATCAGTCGAACGCTCCAGCCAAGCTGAGCTACGAGCCCACGAACAATTCTCTAGGCTTGAGTCATTTAAGTTTAATTTTATTTCCACTTGATTGAACAACCAATTGATGGGTCAAAATCTTTTTCAATTTTCTCACCTGACAAAAGTTTCTGCATATTATTGATCATTGTTTTATCAGTAGCTTTGTCTTCTGGTTTCATAGCATTATCAATTTTACCATGAAATACTAATTGTTTTTGACTATTGAATAAGAATGGATCTGGAGTACACATTGCACCATATTTCTTAGCAATTTCTTGTGTCTCATCTACCAAATAATCAAATCTAAACCCTTTTTCTTTTGCTGTTTGTTTCATTGCATCAAAACTATCTTCAGGATAATCTGTTGAATCGTTACTGTTAATTCCAATAATTGCTATATCTTTGCCACATTTTTCATATAATTCATTTAATGCATCTACTTTAGCTTTAACATATGGACAATGATTACACATGAAAATTATCAAAACTCCTTTGTAATTGTTATAATCATTAAGAGAATGTTTTTGATCATCTGTCCCTAATAGTTCAAAGTCTGGAGCAGTATCTCCTGCTTTTAGCTTGATTTGTGATTCTAAAAGGACCATGAGAAAATTTGTTTTGCTTTCAAATAAAACCCTTGTCAAGAAGACAACAATTAAAATCCACACTTTTATCATTCTTCATGTGGGCCGGTAGTATAGCCTGGTAGTATACCCGCCTTGCACGCGGGGGGTCACGGATTCAAATTCCGTCCGGTCCACTTTGATCTATTCTGAAATTCAGATTTCAGGATGGATTTAAATAGGATAACTTTTGGTTTTTACGTATGGCAAGCGCAGTCGATGGATGGCCCGTATTCATTCCACTTATTGTCGGTTTAGCACCGGGATTAATTTACTGGTTAGCAATTACCGCAAAGAGGAACTAAATTTACATCTCTTTTTATTATTTTTGATTTAGTGTAAACTAGGTTAAACGTTGTTACCTTTTTTGTTCACTATATGATATATAATACAAAATTAGTTTATACAGTTGAAGAATTTTAATGAAAAAATTAGTTTTTAGTTTATTTTTACTTTTGTTGATTCCATTTTCACAAGCATTTTCAGCTGAATTTACAGATAACACTCAAACATTATCTGTATCTCTTAACCCAACTCCTTTTGTTTATCAAGATTCTGAAGGATATACTGTCGTAGTTGGTACTGTGGATAATAACAACTCACAAACTTCTGTGACCAATGTTAGAATACAAGTGAATTTTTATGATGATTTTAATTCAAACCCACTAGAAACTGTACAAGGAACTAGTATTCTACAAGTAATAGGTATAGATGGACAATCTCCATACTCAATACGTTCAGAATATCCTAATTCTGAAATAACTCAAGCATCTGTTTCTCTTTTAGGATTTGATTCTGCAGTAGCAAAACAAAATGAATTGATAATATTGCCTACTGAAGTAATAATGAATCATTTATTCCATTTTTCAGGCATTTTACAATCTAATGTTGTCTCAAATCTAAATACAAATATCCATTTTGCATTTTATGATGGATTTGAACCTCCTAGATTTCTTAAAGTTTTAACATTGGAATTAGGAGAAATTCAACCTGATTTTGAAATTCCATTTGTTTTAAGTGATAAGATTGATTCAAGGACTGTGGGGTTTTTATTATTTTCAGAATCTGATGCTTCTTACTCTAATTTTATTGATGTAAAAATTCCTACACCAAAATCTGTTACAATTTCTGATGTTTTTGTGACTGATGAGACAGGACAAAGAATTTCTGATTTGACTGTTGATGTACCTGTAAATATAGCAAGTACTCTTTTGACCCAGTCAATAATTGAAGAAACTGATACAAAAACACCTTTCAACTATTATGTTCAAATTAAGGAATCTACAAGTGGAGTTGTGGAGTTTATAGGAATGTATGATGATGAATTAGTTGGTTCTGATCTAGATTTTCCAACTATTAATTGGATTCCAGAAAAAACTGGTTTGTATTTTATTGAGACATTTGTATGGAATAAAAATAACATTCCTCTTTCTGAACAAGGCCCATTTGTTTTGATAAATGTAAAGTAGATTTATTTTCAAAGAATTATTGATACATGTATGTCTAAATTTTCTTTAATTGCCATGGGTGGAACATTTGATATTATTCATAGGGGACATCTCACTTTACTTTCAAATGCATTTGAAATTTCAAATAAAGTGATCATCGGATTAACCAGTGATGAATTTGCTAAAAAAAGAGGAAAAACACCAAGTAATGATTATGAACAACGTCTTGAAAATTTAACATC
>CALBNQ010000175.1 GCA_937896495.1 uncultured archaeon
ATCATTTGGTTTAATTTCATCTTGGATGATTGTAAAATGGGAATTTAAAAATCCATACAGAACTTCGATTTCCCATGGTGAAATTCCATAGTAATGTAGTGTGATATCTAAATTTTCAGTCATCAATTATGAATCTTGAAAATTATAATTAAAGCTTCAAGCCTGAGACTTTTTCATGTATTCTAATGTTACAATTAAAATTATATAGATTAAGTAAAGATTTTAGATATGAAGAAAGAATTTGTAGTAAAGAGTATTGATTCTGCACCTGATGGGGCACCATATGTTTTAGTTTCATTGTCCTCGATTAAAGATCTTAAAGAAGGAACTCAAAACCCTCAACCTCCTTTTGGTGGTTCAAAAGTTATGGGTTTTTCAAATATGAATGACATGATGAAAGACTTAAACAAAATGATGTCTGGAATGGGCGGAGCCGGTGCACAAACTGGTGTAACTCAATTAAAACTTGAAATGCATGAATACAAAGAGATGGGCCTTTCTGTAGGTGATAAGGTCTTTTTAGAAATGACTAAAGCTGAAACTTTGGGTATTTAGTTTTACCAAATTGTATTGAAGTATTTCCAACCGTAAAATGCTGCAATAGTTCCAATCACAAATAACATTGGTTTCCATGCAAATACTGGAATTCCAGGCGTTGCTAATTTCACTTTGTAATTATCTGCAATTTCTAAAACATTTTTCTTAATTTTATCGTGCCAAAAATGATAATCTATTTGATATTTTTTTAGAATTTCTTCAACTTCATAAACAACTGGCGTTCTTTGTGAGAAAAGATGTTGAAGATAATCTCTTGAAACTTCTACTTCTGCATGAATTCCGATTAAACCTTTTTTCAAATCTACCATTCTGATATGCATCTCCCAAGGTTTTTTTAATTTAAGATTTAGACCGCTACCTATTTGATCTGGTTGTTTATGTTCTAATTTCACTTTAGTAAATCCTTCATCTGTGAATATTTTCATTAATTCATCAAAACTTTTTTTTACAACTACATGGAGTTGTTCCACACCATCTTTGTTATCTACATTGATTTTGTGTTTTAATCCATCAAGAAATGAAATTGTCTTTGGATATGTTGTAACGTACTCCATTGAATTTTATTTCAAATACCTCTATTTAAAGCAGAATTGATTTTAGTCCTGATTTGATGGAGGATTTGATAGTCCTCTTACGTATACACATTGATCTGGAGATATTGCCATTTCTAAAGGATCGATCTTTCTGTCTGTGAGTTTTGCCCCTGAACCTCTAACTATTGAGAATGGTCTTGACTCTGCACCTTCACCCATTTTGTGATTTGCAATTGTTGCAAGATTATCTACTATGGCCTGAAATGTTACTTTTAATGGGTTTTCATTAAGATCATTTTTTGATCTCATATCTAATACTGGTTCAATTCCTGCACATGCAATTGCAACACCTGATGTTCCAATTCTTGCAGGCATTAATCTACTGTCTACTAGAATAACTCCAACATGAATAAATAATTTCAAGAAAATCTTTCTACGAATTTGTTCTGCAATGAGATATGGATTTGTTGGGTATAAGATAATTTTGTCTTTTTTTGCATTTGATTTATCAATTCCTGCATTTGGTGCCATAATGTTATCTGATGATGTGATGACAAATCCTCCAATACCGCCAAAAATTTCATCAGATTCCCTAATGATTATTTCAGCAATTTGTGGTTTTAATCTATATTTTTTTGAAATTTTATTACTTTTTTCTGATGTTTTAACATTTGGTATGTCTATTACTCTTCCTTGAGAATTTGATATGTATTTTGTAGATATAACTAATACGTCTCCTTCCTGTAATTCTTTTTTATTTTTTTCAAGTGTTTCAAACAATGTTTTAAAAACATCAAATTCCCCTTCCATTCTATCTGCTAAAAGCGGTAAAACTGTCAATTGCACAATTCTTGGTCATTGTTTTTCTTTTTTATTGTTCTGAAAAGCTTTTAATCTGTAAAGCAAGTTTTTGTGATTATGAATATTGTTGAAAAAATCCTTACTCGTGGTTCTGGAAAATCTTCAGTAGCCCCTGATGATGTGGTATTTGCAAATGTGGATAAAGTAATGGTTCATGATGTATCTGGTCCTGGTGTAATCAAGGTTTTTGACAAATTAAAGAAACAAGGAATTTCTGTAGATAAATTATGGGATCCAACTAAAGTTTGGGTTGCAGAAGATCACTTTGTTCCATCAGCTGAAAAAGTTTCTGCAGAAAATGTTGTAAAATTATCAAATTTCACAAAAAATTATGGAATTGAAAAACACTTCAAATATGGAATGGGTCAATATGGAATTTGTCATACTTTATCTCATGAGGAGGCAATGGTTATGCCTGGTGATGTCTATGTTGGTGGTGATTCTCATACCAATACCACTGGTGCATTGGGTGCTTTTGCATGTGGTTTAGGTCATACTGATATTGCATATGTTTTGTTAAACGGAAAAATTTGGTTCAAGGTTCCTGAAACAATTTATTTTAAGATAAATGGAAAATTACC
>CALBNQ010000176.1 GCA_937896495.1 uncultured archaeon
CAAAAGTAATCATAACTTCCTGCATCATTAAAAGTAAATTCAAAAGTACTACCAGCCATAAAAATACTTGAATCAAATAATCCATCTGGACCATCAGCAGGACTACCACTAGTTACAGTGTGTGCTGCAGCATCATCATTACTCCAAGTTACAGTTGCACCTATTGCTACAGTTTCCTCATAAGGTAAGAAACACTCGTTTGTTACCTCACATCCAGGAACACCAGAACCTACAGGAAGTGAAACAGTTAATGTAGTTGGGAGTGTTTGTGCTGAATTATCAATCATTGATGTAGATTCTGAAATTAATTGTGATTCAACCATCACTCGAGGTTCAGGAATTTCATCAGGCGAAGTTACAATAAATCCAATAGATACTGCAACTAAAATTCCAACAATTGCTATTATTCCATATGAAAAATTCAATCTCATCCACCTGTTAATTTTGCAAATTGTTTGTTCTTACTTAACTTTTCCATAAACTCAATATTAGATAATGCAACAATTGCAGATTCCACAACAGGTTTGTCAGGATCACTTAGTGCTTTTTCCAATGCATCTTTTGCTTCTTTAGAACCAACCACACCTAATGCAATGGCTGCCTCATGTCTTACAAACATACTAGGATCATTTAGTGTTGCATCATTTAGTGGAGGAATTGCACTAGAATAATTCATCTGACCCAATGCAAATGCGGCCTCGTGTCGAACTAATTCATTTTCATCATTTTTTAAAACTTTAGCAATATACTGAACTTTATCTTCTCCTCCAAAATCTACCAAAATACAAGCCACTCGTGTTCTTACAACATAATCAGGGTGTTCTAAAAGGGAGACAAAATATTCAGTGTCTTTTTGTTCGTATTTTGACTCCATTTCAGCAAAAAGAGATAATCTTTCTTCAGTAACAGCTTGCAATTTATTCTGAGACTTGTTGTGGCCTATATTAGGTTAAAGAATAGGTTAAAAATTCATTGAGTTATGTATTTAATGTAAAAAATCTTAGTTTTTGTTATGAGTGCAGTAATAGGCGAAAAAGCTCCAAACTTTGGAGTATCTGATTGGGTTCAAGGAGCTCCAACAAACTTTGATCAAGAAAAAGATCATATCGTATTACTAGAAGTATTTCAGGTAAATTGCCCAGGATGTTTTATGCATGCAATTCCTGAAGCAATTAACATTTACAATAAATACAAAGATGAAGGAGTTCGCGTAATTGGACTTGCAACAGCTTTTGAAGATTTTGATAAAAACACCTTAGATAATTTGAAGATGCTTGCAGAGACAGGAGAAGTAGTAGGCGAAACTAAAGGAGCACTTTCAATGAATGGGCAGTTACAAGAAGGAAGTAAACTAACATACAAAATTCCTTTCCCATTAGGAATGGACAAATTAACAAAAGCCACAGGTGAGATAAGTCAAGATAAGATAATGGAGTTTATTTATCCACAAATCCCAGAGTTTGATTCACAGCCAGAAGATTATAGAAATCAAATAATTCAAAGAGTAAAAAGTTACATGAACTCAAAAGAATATTCTGCCGAAACATTTGAAAAATTTGCTCTACAAGGAACACCATCAATGATTTTAGTAGATAGAAAAGGAATTCTAAGAGATGTATCATTTGGACAATCAGGTCATGTGGATGCAATGATTCAAAAATTACTCAAAGAAGATTAGAAAATTTACCGTATTAAAAATACAGAAATTGTTAAAATTATAGTTACCACAAATCCTCCAATTAAAGCGATTTTAGAATTATCCATGTGGTTTTATTTTTTAGTGATACAATTTGTACATTTTGAAAAAATTTTCATTTAATCATAGAGCAATCATAATTGTTTAAAGAATTCATCAAAACAAATCTTGTGCAATTTTTATCATATCAAGCGGGATTTCATCAAGATCCATACAATGTAAAATCAGAATCATCATCTTATCTTGTAATACATGGACATCTTTGAGTTTATCAAAAATCTGTGGAATGTTTTGTTCTGATTTTGTTACCAATTCTTCAACAAATGTGATACCCTTTGAAGTGATTCTAGTAATCCAAGGAAAAGAGTTTTCACCTTCAACATCAACTCCACCTCGAACAAAATTTTCATCGATCAAATAAACAGAATTTCTTAAAATGGTATCGTTGTCAATGTCATTTAATTTTGGAATTTTAAAAAAATGCATTTCAGGGTTTGATGATTTTTTATGTAATCGTAGACAATATTCAAATAAAATCTGTAATTTAATAGAAATATCATTAGAAGTCAATATTCAACATTTAGTTATTTTTCATTTAGGTGTTTACTACCAAA
>CALBNQ010000177.1 GCA_937896495.1 uncultured archaeon
AAGATGTCTTCAAGATTTGTCGGTACAGCAGACAAATCTTCAATTTCAATATCATGTTCATTAAGTATTTTCAAGACTTGTAATAATACTGATTCAGATTGTTCAGAACGGATAATTAGATTCGTTCCATTTTCAAAATTAATTTTACAATCTGAAATTTCAGATAACAAGGATAGAACTTGTGGATGTTTTTCAAATAAATGAATTTTAATAGTTTTTTCTTTTCCAAATCTAATTTTTAATGCATTAGGAGAATCAACTGCAACTATTTTTCCTTTATCAATAATTGCAATTTCATCACAAAGATATTCGACCTCTGTTAGAATGTGAGTAGTATAAAATATTGTTAATCCAGTTTTTACTTTATTTTTCAAATAATCCATCAATTTCCTTCTTGCACTTGGATCTAATCCAACAGTTGGTTCATCTAAAAATAAAAGATCCATATCATGTATGAATTCACGAGCAACTTGAACTCGTCTTCTTTGGCCAATTGAAAGATCTTCATTTCTTTTTTTACGAATTTCAACAAGATCAAAATCTTTTAAAAGTTGATTCATTCTTTTCTTACGTTCAAATTTTGGAATATTCCACATCATCCCATATTTGTCAAGAGCTTTTTCAACGGTAAGAGTAGGTTCGTAACTTGGTTGTTGTAAAACAACACCAATTTTATGACGAACACCTAATGGATTTTTGATTGCATCTATGCCTAAAATTGTAAGAGAGCCAGAAGATGGAGAAATCAAGGTTGTAAGGAGTTTAATGATTGTTGATTTTCCAGCCCCATTTGGGCCTAAAAATCCAAAAACCTGACCTGGTTTTACCGATAATCCAATATCATCAACAGCTTTGATTGAGGCATACGATTTTGATAGATTGTTTACTTCAATACAAGGCACAATAAATCTGCGATCTTCCTATTAATTTAGTTAGTGAGACAAATTAAGAAAGTTATTGAAAAGGTAAATTTTTCAAGAAAAATTATTACTAAATTTTAAAAAAACTGAACTTAAAAAAATAAGCATAGACAAATAAAGAAAATGCGATCTTTTTGAAAACAAAAATGATTTTTGAAAAAATGAAATTTTTATTAATAGAACAAGTTTAACAAAAATGAATTGTCTAAATTTGATAGTTTGGTTGATAAATTAATTGAACGAAAATCAGAGTTAACTAGAGAAGATATTGAAGAGCAAATAAAACAGAAAAAAGAAAAGATTGGAGCAGGTTATTTAACTGATCAAGGCGCATTATTTTTAATTGCGTCAGATTATGGAATTACATTATCAGAACCACAAAAAATAGAATTAAGTATAAAAGATCTATACGCAGGTGCAAAAGAAATTTCACTAGAAACAAGAGTTTTGAATCTTTCCCCTGCTAAACAGTTTTCAAGAAAAGATGGATCTCCATTTTTTCTTAGAACAATGACAGTATATGACACAAATTCAACAGCTAGTGTGAAACTATGGGATGAAAAAGCAAATCTTCCAGGAATTGAAAATCTAAAACCTGGTGATTTAATCAAAATCATTAAAGCATATGTAAAATCAGATCTTGATGGTTCACCAACAATAAACATCGGTTCTGGTTCAAATATTGAAACTACAGATACGAAAAGTGAGATTCCAACTATAGATACCATTACAAAAGATGTTAGTGAATCACAAGAAGGACAAAAAGATCTTGTAATATCAGGAATGATTGATGGTGCAATCAGTGGAATGGAGTTTACAAATTCTCGAGGTCAACCTGGAAAAGCATTAAGAATGAGGCTAAAAGGCAAAGAGGGTAGTGGGATTAAAGTAATTATTTGGGGAAAAGACGAATCATCAATTCCAAATATGATTTCACAATCTGCTAAAGTAAGGTTACTTGGTGTCAGAGTAAAATCTGGAAATCAAGGATTAGAAATTCATGGAAATGATGCAACAATTATTGAAATAGATGGAGGAGAAATTGAACCAATAATTGCAAGAGTTCTTTCAATTACAACAACAGAAACTGGAAAAAGTATGATTGTGGCAGTGAATAATAAAAAAGATATTTTCAATATTAGTGATTTGTCAAACTCAACAAGTATTTGTGCAGAAGGGGATGTTATCGAATGTATGCCATCAAAAATTTATGGAAACTCAGTAACACTTGATGAGAATTCTTTTGTAAGAAAATTAGATAATGACGAATCAATTCCATCATTATCACAGTTTAGAACAAAGATCAATGATATTAAAATAAACGATAATTATTGTATTGAATCAATTGTATTAAAAATACCTGAACGACGTGAAGTACAAACAAAAACAGGTGAATCAATTTTACTTTCTGAAATGTTTGTAGAAGATGATACGGGTCAGATTTGGGTTAAAGGTTGGAGAAATCAATCTCGATTAATTGACAAATGTGAATTAGGGGAAATAATTTCAATTACTGGATTAAAAGCAAAAGAAGGACTTGAAGGAAGAATTGAATTATTTCTTACAACCTTTTCAAAAATCATAAAAAAGAATTAAGAATCCTAAAAACCTCTAGTTACGACATATTGTTTTTCTGCTTCATAGATTCGTTTGAACAGATATTCTTCATCCACCAAATTTCTCAAAAATTGAGCTAAGAATTGGATTCTTCTGTTGATTTTGAACGTGATCTTTCATAAACAATAACACCTACCAAGCCAAATGTAAATAAAACTACAGTAACAATTGGAATTAAATCAAAAATTCCTGTCATCAATAAAGTTCATTAAAGAATATTAAATATCTTCAGTACTGTCAGATAATCCTAAAGTGTCAATATCATAAGAAAATGATTTTTTGTCTAATGACCAATAAATTGTTCCAGAAAATTTTGTGGAATTTTTAAAAAGATGTATTTTGATATGTGTAAAAG
>CALBNQ010000178.1 GCA_937896495.1 uncultured archaeon
GTAAAAGGGTTTTTTGAATTGATTTGTAATGAAGTGTATAAACACATGAAAAAACATAGTGAAAATAGAGTTTCAATTGATGTAGTATTGTTTAATTTTGATGGAGAAATTCTATCTAGAAAATCAGAAGAATAAGGTTTTTTATTAAAGTAAAAAAAAGTTTTGATATGGAAAAAGTTTCAGTTCTTGTAATTACAAAAAATGGAGTAAAAATTGGGGAAGAATTAAAGAATATTTTTCCGGATTGGAAAATATATGCGCCTGAAAAATTTTCAGATAAAGAAATCAAAATAAAATGGTATTCTGAGCCTACATCTGAAAAAATTATTGAACTTTTTAAAAATTCTAACGCATTGGTTTGTGTTTTTTCTTTGGGAGCAATAATTAGATTAATTTCTCCTTATTTGAAAGATAAAAAAACAGATCCTGCAGTTATTGCAATTGATGATAAAACAAAATTTGTGATTAGTGTATTGTCAGGTCATATTGGCGGTGCAAATGAATTAACTCATGAAATTGCAGAAAAGTTAGGATCTATACCTGTGATAACTACTGCCGCAGATGTTAACAAAACTATTTCAGTAGATTTGATTGGAAATGGATTTGGATGGAAAATTGATGATGATTCTTTTGTTACAAAAATTAGTGCAGACATGATAAATGAAGAAATTATTGGTGTTTTCCAACAAATAGGTAAAAAAAATTGGTATAAGGAATTACCAAAAAATGTTAAAATTTATGATAGTTTAGAAGAATTAAAAAACTCAAATTCTAAATCATGTCTTATAATTTCTGATAAAATAATTAATGGGTTTGATAAAAATTGTGTAATTTATCGTCCTCCAAGTTTAGTGATAGGTATTGGATTACATTGGGATACATCTAAAGAAACAATCAAAAATGGAATTGATGATTGTTTAAAGAAATTCAATCTTAGTTCAAAATCAATTGCAAAATTAGTATCTATTAAAAAACCACAAGATGTTCAAGGGTTAATAGATCTGGGAATAGAAATGAATATTCCTATAGAATATGTAAATAGAGAGGATTTAGCTGAAATTTCTGCTCCAAATCCTTCAGAAACTGTGAAAAGATTTGAAGGGACTGCAAGTGTGTCTGAAGCTGCTGCAATTAAGGTCTCAAAAGGAAAATTAATCGTAGAAAAGCAAAAATTCCCTCCAAATTTGACCATAGCCATAGCGAGGAAAATGAATTGAAAAGAGGATTATTGATTATTGATAGGGGTAGTAGAGAAAAAGAGGCATCTGAGGAATTAGAGATTATTTGTAAAGGAATTGGTAAAAAACAAGATTACTCAGTCATAAATCATTGTTTTTTAGAAGTGGAACCTCCGTTTATCAAAGAAGGGATTTCCAAATGTCTTAAGGAAGGGATTGATTCGTTAACAGTAGTGCCCTATTTTTTATATCCAGGGAAAAAAGTAAAAAATGCAATTTCTGATGTTGAAAAATTGAAAAAAGAGAGCGGTATTGAGATATTAATTACAAAACCTATGAGTATGCATAAAACTTTGGTAGGAATTGTTGAAAACAGAATTGTAACTACTCTAAAAGAAAACAAAGTAACTCTTCAAAATAAAGGTGTAGATGTAATGATTATTGGGCATGGTAGTAAAGATCCAAATGCACAAACATCTCTGGATTATATTGTAAATGAGTTAAATGATTCTTTTAGAAATGTAAGTCGTTGCTGGTTAGAAATAGAACAACCAGATATTTTTGAAGGTGTAAAAAAATGTGAAAAAAATAATCCTAAAGTTTTAGTGGTTGTTTTTTATTTTCTTCATGAAGGAGCACATGTAAAAATAGATATCAATAATGATTTGATTCCAGCATTAAAAAATTCTAATCTAAAAAATACATACATTACAAAACATCTAGGTGCAGATCAAAAAATGATTGATCTAATAATTGAAAGAGCAAAGGAGATTGAAGATGCAAACTAAGAAAGGCCAATCAATTGAAGATGCAAGTATGCAAATGATTGAAGATGAAATTGGAACACATCAATACAATGAAAGAGAATGGCCAATTGTTAGAAGAATAATTCATTCAACTGCTGATTTTGATTTTGCAGACAAAAATAAAATAATTTTTCAAGAAAATGCAATTCAAAGTGCTATGAATGCATTGAAAAAAGGTTGTAGCATAGTAGTTGATGTTAATGGTGTAATAGGATTGTTAAATAAACAAAATCCAAAAGATTTTGGAAATAAGATAGTATGTAAAATTTCAGAACCAGATATAATGAAAATTGCAAAATTGGAAGGAAAAACAAGATCTCAAGTATCAATGAGAGAAGCCAAAGCAGAAATTGATGGAGGAATTGTAGCTATCGGTAATGCCCCAACAGCATTATTAGAAGTGATTGAAATGGTGAAAGAAGGAATTGTAAAGCCAGCACTGATTATTGGAATTCCTGTAGGGTTTATCTGTGCTGTAGAATCTAAAGAAGCATTAGCAAAATTGGAAAATACACCATTTATCACCAATTTAGGCAGAAAAGGTGGCAGTTCATCAGCATCTGCAATAATTAATGCAATTTTCAAGTTAATTAGAGCAGAATTATCTTCTTGAATACTTTACACAATTATTTACAAAAATTTTAGCATAATCTGAACTATCAAAATAAAGATGTCCATATGAGGCAAGTGTGTTATATTCCATCATTCCATCTTGATGTTTTTTAATTCCATCACCAATTTCTAGAACATAAGCAAATTTAGAATCAGAAGAAATGGAATCTAATTGGGAATAATGAAATTCATGTCCTTGAAAATTATGTTTTTTTTCGGAAATTGTTGTTTTTGAATTAATTAAACCTTTTGTATAATTCAATTTCATTTTTTTTGTCATTTTAGTTTCAGCATCAAACAACCCAATCATTTTATGCTTTTTGTTATTCAATGTAATCGATTTTGTCAGATACATTAATCCACCACATTCTGCATAAATTGGTAAATTATTTTCTGCTAATTTCTTGATAATTTTTTTCATGTTTCCGTTTTTTTCAAGTGAATTACCTAAAACTTCAGGAAAACCACCACCAATGTAAAGCCCATCACATTTTGGTATTTTTTTATCTTTAACAGGACTAAAAAATTTTAAAATTGCACCTTCACGTTGTAAAGATTCCAAATTATTTTGATAATAGAAATTAAATGAAGTATCAAGTGCCACTGCAATTGTAGTTTTTATTTTTTTAGAATTAGATTTTGAAATTTTTGGAAAATCTATATGATTTTTTGAGATTTTAATGATTTGTGAAATGTCTAAAGATTTTGAAATAATCTTTGAGAATTTGTCAATTTGTTTTTTCAAAGTTTTATTATCCAATGTAGAAATTAATCCAAGATGTCTTGATTCAATATTTAACAATGGATTTTTTGGGATAACACCTACAATTGGAATTTTTATTTTTTCTAATGCTGTTTTGCATAAAATTTCATGTTTTTTACTTCCTATTTTATTAAGAATTATTCCAGCAATTCTAGAATTTCTATGAAAATTCTTAAAACCTAGAGCAGTTGCTGCAATTGAACGAGCAGTTTTACTTGCATCTAAAACCAAAATTGTGGGAGATTTTGTTAAAGTAGCCACATGATGAGTACTAGCAAAATTTGAATGACCATCAAAACCATCATAATATCCCATCACACCTTCAATTACAGAGATATCTGATTTGGAGTTTGAGATAAAATTATTCAAAAGTTGTTTTTTCCCCATCAACCAAACATCCAAATTGTATGTATC
>CALBNQ010000179.1 GCA_937896495.1 uncultured archaeon
ACTGGGATGTCAACAATGACTGTCTTTGGTGCTGCTGCTTTGTCAGCTGCTGCTTTGTCAGCTGCTGCTTTGTCAGCTGCTGCTTGTGCTGCATTTTGTCTTGCAATCAAATCAGAATCGACCATTGTTGATTCAGTTTGAATTTGAGGTTCTATTGTTTTTGATATCATGGATTTTGATGTAGGTGCTGCATTTTGTGCTGCATCCATACCGGCTGCAATTACCAAGAAAATGGCTGTTATTGCTACAGCAATACCTATTGCTGCTTTATCTATACTTGCCATAATTGATCTCAGGGATTATGTATGGTAATTAAATCTAGTCTTAAAAATTCCATTTTTTATTTATCAATTAACATCAGTCTTAAAAAAAATACTTAGTTCGTGAATAAAATGTTCACACCAATAATCAAAAAGTGACTCTTTTGTCTATATCTTTTGAATACTTCCTTTATGATCCTAGTTTGAAATGTGTAATCATGCCTGAATCTCAAGCTTTCTTTTCAAAAATGGTAGATGAATTAGTTGAATTTTCGGAATATGATCCAGAATTAGCTGATGGAATAAAGTGGTTAGATGATCAAGCACAAAAAAAAGGTATCACATTTTATGATATGGTTTTTGAAGTGTTATACAAACACGATGTAAATTCTAAAGCAAAAGATTGGCTTAGTACCCGAAATTAATTATCTTCTCAAGTCTAAAGTTTGGTATTCACATCCTTCAGGACCACAATACTTTCCAACATAAGTTGCCTTTGGTCTATACAATGCAGGTTTTGGTGCGGCCTCTGCAAATTTCTCTTCGATAATATGAGCTGCCCATCCTGCAACTCTAGAAATTGCAAAAATTGGAGTGTTTAGATCCACTGGAATTTTTAACATATAGTAAAGTGAAGCACTGTACAGATCTACATTTGGATAAATATCCTTGTTTTTTTGCAATTTCATTTCAGAAATCGTTGATGTTTCAACTTTTTCTGTAATTGCGAACCATGGTTCTTTGGTTTTTTCTGCAAGTGTTTTTGATAATTTTTTTAGAACTTGTGCTCTTGGATCATATGTTCTATAAACTGCATGACCCATCCCCATTATTCTATCCCCTTTACTCATCTTCTCTTTAACCCATGGATGAGTTTTTTCAATATCTTTAATTTCTAATAACATCTTCATGACCTCTGTATTTGCTCCACCGTGTAATTCTCCACTAAGTGCCCCTATCGCTGCACTTGTTGCAGAATACATATGTGCTCTAGTTGATGCAACTTGTCTTGCTGTAAATGTGGATGCATTAAACGTATGATCTGCATGAAGTATCAAACAAATA
Source organism: uncultured archaeon (assembly GCA_937896495.1). Classification (GTDB taxonomy): domain Archaea; phylum Thermoproteota; class Nitrososphaeria; order Nitrososphaerales; family Nitrosopumilaceae; genus Nitrosopumilus. The sequence goes on from CALBNQ010000179.1 coordinate 1,326, forward strand.
TCAAAAACTTTTTCAACTTCTGGATCTGGTTTTTCTCCAGACATCATGTATAGGAAATTTGCTGCATGACTAAGTGATGCATCAGGATCAATAATGTCTAACCCGTTTCTGATTCTTTGCCAGCTTGCAACAATTGTTGGAACTTTTGCAATGAGATTGATTGCTTTATCATAACTAGCTTCTTTACTAGAAAATTCTTCATCATAATATCCTGCAAGGGCAGAAACAAATGCTTGAAGCATATCCATTGGATCTGCATCTTTTCTCCAATTTCCCATGTTTTTTTGCATTTGTTTTGGAATGAATCGTGCTTCAACTAATTTTGAATTAAACTCTTCTAATTGTGGTTTTGTAGGTAATTTATCATATAGTAACAAATATGCTGTTTCTTCAAATGTAGAATTTTCTGTAAGATCTAAAATATCATATCCTCTGTAAATGAGCTTGCCTTTGTCACCATCAATATTTGAAATCTTGGTATCAGCAACCTCTATTCCACGTAAACCGATGTTTTTGGTCTCCATGCTTGAGCCTGTTCAAAATCTTCTATTATGTTTTCGCCAAAATAATGTTTAGGAAGTTTAGTAATTAGTCTAAAATCTTAACTTTTGATACTAAATGATGATTTTTAATTAAAAATTACTTGACTCCTAAAGAGAGAGAACATTTACAAAAATTAGATGAATTAATTCTTAATGCTTCTTCAGAAGAATTAAAAAAAATCCAAGAGATTGATCATCAAACACAAATGGAAGGATTATCATTTTATGATGTGTATATGGATTCAAGTTCTTTGATTTCTCAAAATGTAACAAATCATCTTGAAAAATTTTGATTTCATTCTTAATTTAAATAAGGTTCATATTTTTTCTAAACAGAATGGTTGTTTCTAAATCTAAGAAGATTTCTAAAAAAACAGCACCTAAAAAAACAACCAAAAAAACAGCACCTAAAAAAACAACCAAAAAAACAGCACCTAAAAAAACAACCA
>CALBNQ010000180.1 GCA_937896495.1 uncultured archaeon
AAAAAGTCATAGGAAACAAATTCAGATGTAGTCTGTACAAAAGTGTTTTCTGGGATGATATCAATAATTTCATCTTGAACAAAATTAATGTGTTTTTTTGATAATCGATTTAATGAACCAATTGAATTTTCAAAAGTTCGTGTGCCAGTCATTAGCCATAACTTTGCAAATCCAACCATAAAGCAGTCTTTTTTATCTATGATTGTAATTTTCACTTTAGTTGAATCTAATGAATTTCTAATTTCGTTGGCAGCAGCAAGTCCACCAAATCCACCTCCTAAAATTACAATATGTGGTATATTTGACAATTTAGCGTTCTTGTGTGGTAGGTCTAATCAAAATTTCGTTTACATTAACATGTGATGGTGAATCTACAGCATACAAAATTGCATTTGCAATATCTTGTGCTTGTAATGCTTCCATTTTTTTTGTGTTTTCTACAAATCCTTGAAGAGATTCATCCGTAATTGTGTCATTTAGTTCTGTTGCAACTACACCAGGTTCAATACTAGTAACTCGAATATTTGAACGAACACTAAATTCTTGTCTTAATCCTTCAGTAAACGCAGCTACTGCATGTTTTGTTGCACAATAGACACTACCAGCAGGAAAAACAATTCTACCAGCAACTGATGATAAATTAACAATATGACCAGATTTTTTTTCTTTCATATGATTAATGACTGACCCTGTACAGTACAAAACACCTTTAATGTTTACATCAATCATTTTATCCCATTCATCAACTTTAAGATTCTTGAAAAAGCTTAATGGCATCAAACCTGCGTTGTTTACCAAAATATCAATTGAACTCCATTTTTCTAAAACTGATTTAGCAAAATTATCACATTCATCTCTTTTTGTTACATCTAATTTTTGGAAGAAAACTTCTCCACCATCAGCAATGATTTTTTTTGCTAATTTTTCTAATCTATCTGTTCTTCTAGCACCAATTGCAACTTTAATGCCAGCTTTAGCAAGTGTTAGTGCAGTTGCTTCCCCAATTCCACTACTAGCTCCAGTAATTATTGCAATTTTACCCTTAATCATTTAATGTAATTAAATTTCATTATCGTAAAAACGTTTAGAATGAATCAATAACAAAAATATCACCTTTATAAAATAAAAATAATAAAGTAAATTATGAAATTAGAAAAATGTGCATATTGTGGAGATTTGATTGATATGCCATTTCATTGTAATTATTGTAAAGATCCATTTTGTGCAGAACATAGATTGCCTGAAGAGCATAGATGTGTAAAATTAACACAAATCAGAGCAAAAAGATTTGGTGAAAAAAAAGTAATTCGTGATGGTGGAAAAAATAAACCAAATATATTCACAAAAATATTTGGTAGATTCAAAAATTAGTAAGGACTTTTTTCAGGAGAAATTTTTGCGCGTCTTCCTTGATAAATCAATGCTATAGCCAAAGCAAACATCACCATTGCAGTTAATGGGAAATTTTGAGGTGCAGGTAAAATGAACCAATAATAAATTCCAAATCCAATTGAAACTAAAGCTTGAATCCATAATTTAATCCATTTTGGTGATTTAACTAATCTACTAATTGCTTCAACAATAAAAATTCCAATAACAGGATATATCGTATAAAATAAAAAATCAATTACATCAACGCCTGTATGAGACATATTTAATGAAAATAAAAGGTATAATTTTTACTTAATCTTCCCAATGAACCTTTGTTGCAATATTTTTAGCAATTAATGCTTGAGCATTTTCATATGGAATAGTAGCAATATCTTCCGTTTTAAATGGTCCATATTTTTCCAAATCAGCTCCTATAATTTCATCTACTTTATCAAGAAATCTAACTACAATTTTTTTTGTTTTATGGTTTTGGGCTAGTGATTCTAGAAATTTTGATTTTCCATTAATAGTTGCAGAGAGAATCTTTTCTTTTCTTTCTTGTTGTTCTTCTTGAGAATCTAAAATGAATTTTTCTTCATCTAAAAGATTTCCAATATCAATTTTATTGGATTTAGAAATTTTATTCAATCTGATATTGATTAGTAATGAGGTTAGTTCTATAGCCATATCAATCATAGAGTCTTTAATTTTATTTTCAACTCCATCAAATTCTTGTTTTTTTAAATTTCCTATAAATTCAGAAAGATTTCTATAAAAATTTTGATCAATTTCCAAAAGAGATTCATCTTCAGTTTCTTGTAATACAGTATTATGCAAAAAATTGATATTGATTTGATTTGATTCTGACATTTCTTACCTAATCCTTAAATGATGGATGTATTTGTGTTTGATTGAAGTATAAAAATTGCCATATAAAGTAAGTCACGGTGAAGCAATACAAGTAACGTATTCACCAGATGAAGTTTTCTCAAGGATTAAACACGAAGGAATTCAATTTATTGATCTTCAATTTACAGGACTTACTGGTCATTTTCATCACACTACGATTTCAGCTGATACATTTACACCTGAACAAATGCGTGATGGATTACCAAAATTAGATGGTTCTTCTATTATTGGATTTACAAGTATTGATGATTCAGATTTACTTTTAAAACCAGATCCAAATACATTTGCAATTATTCCTTGGTTGACTGAAAATAAAACAGCTAGACTTCTTTGTGATGTTTACTGGGGAGAAAATAGAGGTAGATTATCAAGAGATCCAAGAGGTATTTCTCAAAATGCTGAGAAATATATTAAATCTCAAGGATTTGATTTTAGTACTTGGGGTCCAGAAGTTGAATTCTTTGTTTTTGATAAAGTGCATTGGGATGTTCTAACACCGTACAAAGGACAATCATATTCAATTGAATCAAAAGAAGCTCCATGGAATAATGAAGGTGATGGATATCCAATGGGATTACAAGAAGGATATTATCCAACAACACCTGCTGATACTTTAACACCGTACAGAAATGAATGTGTAAATATTCTTAATAGAAATTTTGGAATTTTATGTGATAATCATCATCATGAAGTTGCAACAGCAGGACAATGTGAAATTGATATTAAATATGATTATATGACAAATGCTGCAGACGCTGCACAATCATACAAGTATGTAATTAGAAACGTTGCACAAAAATATGGAAAAGTTGCAACAATGATGCCAAAACCAATTGCAATGGATTCAGGTTCTGGAATGCATGTGAATGTAAGTTTATGGAAAGGGAAGGAAAATTCATTTTATGATCCAGATGATGAAATTGAATTAAGTCAGCTTGGGAGATATTTTTGTGGTGGAATAATTAATCATGCAAAGGCATTATCTGCAATTTGTAATCCTACAACTAATTCATATCATAGATTAGTACCAGGTTATGAAGCCCCAGCATATATTGCATGGAGTTCAGGAAATCGTTCAGCAATTGTAAGAGTTCCAAAACATCTAACAGGTAAACGGTATTCACATCTAAAAAGATTAGAATTCAGAGCTCCTGATCCTTCATCAAATCCATATCTTGTTTTTGCTGCAGTTACAGCTGCAGGTATGGATGGTATAAAGAAGAAGATGGACCCAGGCGAACAAGTTCGTGATGATATTTTCAAGATGACAAAATCTGATAGAGCTAAAAAAGGAATTGGTGTTTTACCAAGAAATTTGAGTGAGGCATTAGATGAATTAGAAAGTGACAGAAAATTCCTTCTTCCAATTTATACAAATGATGTAATTGACAAAATCATTGAATTAGAAAGAAGAGATCAACGTGAGATTGCAATTAGACCACATCCTCATGAATTTTATTTGTATTTTGATGTCTA
>CALBNQ010000181.1 GCA_937896495.1 uncultured archaeon
AGATCACGTTCTACCTGAAAATTATATTGAAAAAATTACAAAAAATATGAATAAAGATGGTATTGATATATCATCAGGGATTATTAAAAATGAAATCACTAAATCACCTAGAGGTTCAGGAAGAATTTTTACAAAAAAAGCTATGGAATGTATCAATTGGAAATATCAATCTAATTATGGTTATGAAACATATGCTTTGTTTAAAATTCAATCAGAAGGTATGAAAACATTAGTTTATCCAATAATTACAAAAACTCAAAGACCAACTGGAACAAATTATGATAAAAAAAAATTTTTTCACATGGGTTTTTCGTATAAGGCTTTAGGATACACATCGTTTTATGGAATTGGACGGGGTTTTACTATTGCAAAAAAATACGGTGTGTATAACGGATTGATGTTTTCATTAGGATTTTTTTCAAATTGGAATACAAAGTATGATAAAAAAATTCGACAGTATTGCAAAAACAATTTAGAATATTCTTGGGAAAATATAATAAAAAATCCAAAACAATTATTTAAAAAAATATCCAATTAATTCTACAAGAATTAAAAGCATTTAATCAATTGTAGAATTTTAAAAAATGGTAGAATAAATTTTACATTGTAGCCTGTGATGCATCATGGAACATCTGACTCTTTGCACAACCAGCAGCTAATTCATCACCAGCACCACGTCTCATTAATCCACGATATAAACAATCTTCGAGTTTTACATCTTCTCTTTGTTCCCATTCCTCAACAGTAACTGAAAATTTCTTTTGAATTCTATCTCTATACCATTCAGGAATTACATTAAATGCACAAAATGGGACTATTCTAAGATCAGGGGTAACATAATGAATATCACATCTTTGTAGTCTTTCCAAATCTTCATTATACTTGTCTTGAAAGTGCATCATACCAAGAAATAGTCCCTTTACATGCCATGATCCAACTGAATCAAATGAACGTTTCATGAGAATGTTACCAAACATCTTTGCCAAATCTAATCCTGCTGGTTGTTTTTTAGAATCAACAAATCCTTTGAGTTTTCTTACAACTTCTAACATTGTAAAATACTTATTTTTACCAGAACGAATTTCTTCAGCTTTATCTTCAAATAATTCAAGCATTCCTTGAATATCACAGAATTTTGTTAGTGGAACAAATTTCTTTGTATCTGCATCCTCAAAGATGTAAGTACCTGCACCACAAGCAAAATGAATAGATAATTCGTATTTTGGTTTACTAGAAAATGCTTCAATTACATTTGTCAATGGCATACAACTTGGAACTGGGAACCAATCATCAACAGTTACATCGCCATTGGTTTGCTCTTCAATTCTTTGAATACAATCAGGGACAGTAATTCTATATTTTTCACGTTCACCTTTACCCATTCTACCAGTTAGAGATACTGGTTGAAAGTTTACAGCGTGAACTACATCCATATTCTTTTGTGCATATCTGATAATTCCACCTAATTCATGATCATTAATTGATTTGATTACAGTTGGAACAAATACAACAGTAGTACCAGTCTTTCTGCAACTATCAAGTGCATATGGAATCTCCCAGTGATTTTTTGGATTAGTTCTTGCTGTAACTCCATCAAATGACAGATACAAGTTATTACATCCAGCAAGTCTTACTTCACGTGCAGCTTCTGGATCCATTGCATGTCTAATCCCATTAGTATTCATTTGAATATGATCAACACCTTCTTCTTTCATAATTTTGATAACATCAGCAATGTCTTCTCTTAACATTGGTTCACCACCAGTAATTTGCATAGAATTTCCAGGAATTGGTCTTTGAGAACGCAAAGTTTTCATCATTCCTCGAATTTGAGTATGATCTGGTTCATACATGTAAGCACCTTCCAATCCCTTCTTTACATAAAAAAAGCAGTACCAACATGTCAAATCACATCTATTAGTTACAATCATGTTTGCAAGTCCACTATGAGACAAATGGTTTGAACACAAACCACAATTATTTGGACATGAACATTTGTCCATCATTACATTTGGAGAATGAGCACCTTTTCCATCCATCCAATAAGTACTGAATTTTTTGTACATTTCATAAGAACCAAAGTATAATTCCTCACATTCACCGTGAGTTGGACAAACTTTTGACATAAAGACTCTATTATCTCGCTCAAAAACTTCTGCATCTAAAATCATGTTACAATCAGGACAGATACTTTGAGTGAAACGAATTGTGGATTTCTTACCTAAATTTTTAGATGATTGATTAGATATCTGGATTAGAGCCATGTCTATAGCAATAACTTTTCTAATTGGTATATAATGCATTTCATACTTGCCCCCGTGGGGAATTTAGGATATGTATTCGTATGAGGTTTAAATATCAAAGCCGATCGACTAGATCGCATGAGTATATCAGATAAAACAAGAAAATCTCTAGAAAAGATCGGTCTTACAAGTTATGAAATTAAGACATTTTCTGTATTACTCAAAACAGGAGAGTTAACAGCATCAGATCTAAGTCAAAAATCAGGAGTACCATATTCAAAAATTTATGAAGTTTTAGGAACATTGGAAGAAAAAAGTTGGATTGGTTCAGATGATTCAAGACCTACAAAATATTTTGCAAAATCACCATCAACGGGATTAGAGACAACAAAACAGAAAATGGAAACTGATTTTTTGCATAATCAAAATGTTATTTTAAATGAATTAGTTCCATTATACGAAAAAAGTGGAATAAGTGAAAAACCAGACATTTGGGTATTATCAGGTGCAATTAACATTACATCTAAAATTTTAGAAATGGTAGAAACTTGTAGGAATGAAGTTATGATTGCATTACCAGAAGCAGGTGAAGAACTAGTAAGACAAGCATTACCAAAATTAAGATCACTTCATGATAGAGGAGTAGATATTACGATTCTAACTTCAGATAAAATTGATGAAGAATCTATAAGAGCAATCAAAAGAGTTGCAACAGTAAAAATCAAAAAAGGTTTGTTTGGTGGAGGAATCATTTCAGATAAAAGGTATGTAGTGATATTATTAGGTCCAGAAACAGCAACAAAAGGATCATCAGATATTGTGGCGATATGGGCAGATCATGCTGGACTAGCAGGATTTGCACGACAATACTTTGAATATTTATTAAAAGATTCAAAGGAAGTATAGAGTATGGATATACTTGAAGATAAAGAGACATTGTTTGTAGGAACAGCAGAAGCAGAACATGTGGAAATGTATCTTAAAGCAATATGGCACATCAAAGAAAGAGGAGAAGATGTCAAGATTAGTACCATTGCAAAAATGCTTAATGTACGACAACCCAGTGTTGTTCAAATGCTCAAAAAATTAAACGGTAAAAATTTAGTTTCCTACAATAAAGCAGGAGTAAAGCTCACAGAAGAAGGTCAAACAATTGGAGCTAGTATGATGCGAAACAGTAGATTGTTAGAAGTTCTAATGGATAGTGCACTCAAAGTGGATATTGATGAAGAAATGGTGTGTGGAATTGAACATCACATGAACAAACAATTCACTGATGCATTATGCACAATGCTAAAGCATCCAAGAAAGTGTCCACATGATCATGAAATTCCTATTGGACAATGTTGTGAATCATCATAACATCCTAAAAGATATATCATCTTAGAAATTTATTAATTCATGGCATGTTTTTGTGGATGTAAAACATATCAAAAAAGTGATAATGGGTTTAAAGTTGCATGTGTAGAATGTGGACATGGGCCTCAAAATCATGATAATGAATTTAGAAATGCTGCAAGAAAAAATGAATCACAGAGTCAAAAACGTGATGCAGATTTTGGATAATTATTCACCGATAATTTTTACTAAAACTCTTTTTGGTCGTCTTCCGTCAAATTCACCATAAAAAATTGCTTCCCAGGGTCCAAAATCTAATTTACCATCAGTAATTGCAATTACTACTTCTCTTCCCATTACTTGTCGTTTAAGATGAGCATCAGCATTATCCTCACCAGTTTTATTATGATCATATTGTTCAGTTGGTTCATGTGGAGCCAATCCTTCCAACCATTTTTCATAATCACGATGTAATCCACTTTCATTATCATTAATGAACACACTAGCAGTGATATGCATTGCATTTACTAAACAAAGTCCTTCTTTGATTTTACTTTTTGAAACTAATTTTGTTATATCAGATGTGATGTTAACAAAAGCTCTGCGTGTTTTTACTTTGAAGGTAAGATATTCAGTTAAAGATTTCATACTTTTCAAAAATAAACATCACTTAAAATTCTAAGGCAGGCTCAGAACTCAAGATCCTCATCATCAATCAAAGGGATAGGGTCATCACTGCCCGCAAGCCAAGTACTTGACAGATTCCTATTGAATCTTTCAAGAAGCTTGATAAATGGCAAATATTTGAATTAGTCAAAATGGTTACAATTGACACACCGGCTTCAGTTGAAAGTTTTAGAAGATTCATTATTTCAAGTACATGTAGATCTTTTGCACCTAGAAGTTATTTAGAAGATTCTGAAGTATTTGCTGAAAGAGAAGATAATCTTGGAGCAATTTATGTAGAAGCAGCAGATAAAGTAACTTTAAAAAAATTAAGAGATATGACATTTGTAAATGCAAGAGATATTCTTGGAGTGATTTATAATTCAAAAAGTGGAAATACGTCTCTCAAGTGGCGTCAATTAAAAAGAAATAATGGAAAAGTTACTGGAGAAGCTTCAGCAAATTCTTTAACAAATCTAGCAGAGTCAGGCGTATTAACTTTAGATTGGGTTGAAAACTATTTGAAGAAAAAATCTGAAGAAGTAAAAACTAACAAAGAATAAACTAAACTTTTTTCTTTTTGTAAATTGGAATTATAATATGATTACAAAAGTTATTGATGAGAATTCAATCTCTGTAATACCTGAAGATTCAGATGATCTTTTGAATTTACGTCGAATAATTAAAGAAAATGATAAAGTGATAGGAGATACAACTAGGGTCTTAAAACAAGATAGAGATTATTCAAGACCAGATAAAGGAGAAAGAATCAAAGTGAGAATTGCTTTAACTGTAGAAAAAATTTCTCTTGATGATGTATTAGATAGATTAAGAATAAGTGGTACAATTTCTGAATCAAGTAATGAATCAGTTCCACATGGTTCACATCATTCATTTATTTTAAAAATTAATGATGGTATTACAATTTCAAAGAAAAAGTGGTTACCAGTTGAAAAAAATCTTTTAGAATCAAATAACAAACAGATTGGTTTTGTTCTTGTTGCAATTGATACAGGGGATTGTGGAATTGCAAGATTACGAGGAACACACTTAGAGTTTATGCCAAATATGTATTCAGGTTCGGGTGGAAAAAGATACAAAACTAATTTCAATATCGAAAAATTTTTTGAGAAAGTTCAACAAGCAGTATTAACAATTATCAAAAAAGAAGATACAATGATAATTTTTGGTCCGGGAGAAACAAAGAAAAGATTCTCAAATTTTATTCAAAAATCTCAAAAATTCAACATCAAAGTAATTGATGGGGTTGATTCTGGTGGAGAAGATGGAATTTACATATTTACAAAATCTCAAATTATGAAAAAAATAATGGTTGATAGTAATCTTGCAAAAGCTTCATCAATAATTGATGAAATTATGATTCTAGCAAACAAACAAAATAAAAAATTTACAATGGGTTTTGATGAAACATATAATGCAAATCAAATTGGTGCTGTAGAATCAATTGTATTTTCAGATAAAGCAATTCAAGATGATGAACAGAAAATGATAGATTTTCTAAATGATGTAGAGAATAAAGGAGTTAAAATTTACAGTGTTGATTCATCTACAGATATCGGTTTACGAGTTACTGGTTTAGGTGGAATAGTTTCATTGTTGCGATATGCAATTGAATCTTAGTTTGTAGATTCTTCTAACCATTTCATATAAGATGTATTAATTGATGTTACATCAATTTCTGCAATTTCTGGAACATTATATGGGTGTGTTTCTTTGATTTTTTGTTTTAATGATTTTTTATTTTTTGTTGTTGTTTTGAATATAGCAATGTATTCATATGTATCTTCTATTTTCCCATTCCAATAATAAATCGAAGAAATTTTTGAAATATTTACACATGCAACTGTTTTATTTTTTACAAGATCTTTAGCAATTTTTGAAATTGATTTTTTATCAGGATATGTTGAAATTATTAACACAGGTTTCATAGTAACCGATAAATGTCCATACCTTAAAAAATTAACAATTAATTTGGAACTTGATTTTATTACTCAAAATGCAATTATCTATGTCTTAATGGCTTGGATTGTAGTTATTGTAGTTGCAAAAGCTCTAAAATTAGAAAAATATGGATTTGAATTAAAAGCATATAGTCTAGTTTACAAAAATAAATCAGTTAATTCTGTTTTATTAAAAATTCTAGGTAGAACAAGACGTGGGATTAGGATTTTTGCAGACGTTAGTGTGATTTCAGGTTTTATTATGATGGGTTTTGCATTTTGGTTTTTGTTAAATAATGTATCAAATTATTTTGTTGCACAAGCAGAATTTTCAGAATTGACAGTTTTAATTCCAGGTGTCACATTAACTTCAGCATCTTCTATTACATACTTTTTACTATCAATTCCAGTAGTTCTTGTAATTCATGAAGGAGCACATGGGATAGTAGCTGCTTTAGAAAAAATAAAGATCAAAACAGGAGGGTTTGCTATATTCATTGCAATGTTTGCAGGTTTTGTTGAACCAGATGAAGAAGAATTTGAGAAAGCGAAAAAAATTTCAAAATTAAGAGTGATAGGTGCAGGAGCTACATCAAATGTAATTTTTGCATTTGTTTTAGGAGCAATTTTATTAACAAATCCATTTTTTGCAATGGTATTACCTGAGCCGTTACTAAGTGTATTTTATGATTTACCAGATGGTGTTTTGATTCTATCTATAATGGAGAATTCAGGAGCTGAGCAAGCAGGTTTACTTGCAAATGATATCATTACATCAATTAATGGTATACCGATTAGAAGTCCGATAGATTTCCCCAGTTTGAATCCTGGAGAAATCGCAAATGTGGGTATACTTAGAGATAGTCAGTCATTAGATTTTGGTGTAGAAATAATGTCATCACCAGAAGATTCTGAAAGAGGATTGATAGGAATTATGAGAGATAATTCTTTTGCATACAAACCTGTAATGAATTTCATTGAATGGAATGATCCAAATGTTTCAATGTTCTTGTTATGGCTCTGGATGATTTCATTTTTCATTGGAATAATTAACATGCTTCCTCTACCAATTTTAGACGGTGGTAAATTTATTCATACAATTATTGATAAAAAAATTTCAGATAAATCAGTTAATATTGTGATGTGGGGGATATACGCGTTCACCTTTGCGTTGTTTGGTTTGAACATTGCTTTGTCATACATAAAATCTGGTTGGTTTACAATATAGAAACTACCTAAAGAATCATTAATGAAAAATAATT
>CALBNQ010000182.1 GCA_937896495.1 uncultured archaeon
CATAACTTGCAGATACTTCTTTAATACAAACTTGGCGCATTATTTTAAATTTACTACCAAATTCACTTTTGAACTCATTTAAATGATTTTTTAAACCATAAACAACTAAACTAAAACCATCTTCATTGTTAACTGGAGTAATTAATTTCACATTTCTAAGTGGACCACTACTTCCATTCATTAATTTAGAATAATGATCAACAACTCTGTTAACCAAATTTACATCAGTTTCAGCTTTGAATCCAATTAGAAATGCATTTTTTTGATATTTTCTTACCTCATCAATGATTTTTGGAGCTTTTTTAAGCCTGATTACTAGTGATTTTTTGTCACTTTTGATTTTAGATTTAGATTGTTTTTCAGGGGTATAGTCTGAAACTGCTGCAGCCATTATTACAATATCCAATTTTTTCTTTAACTCTTTTTTTGTTGCATCAAACATTTCTTTACTTGTTGTAACATTAATCACTTTGATTCCTTTAGATGGTGTTTCATTTCCAGGTCCATACACCAAAGTTACTTTTGCACCTGCAGAAATTAATTCTGAAGCTAGCAATGTTCCTGTTTTTCCGGTACTAAGATTAGTAATTACTCTTACTGGATCAATGTATTCTATTGTTGGTCCTGCAGTCATTAACACTTTTTTGTTCTTTAGTATAGATGAGAATCCAAATTTCTTTAATGTATAATTTAAAACGTCTTCAGGTTCAGGTGCTTTTGCTTTCCCTTCAACTAATTTTGGTGATAAGAATTCAATTTTATTTTTGAGAAATTTTATATTTTTTTTAACAGCAGAATTTTCATACATTGATTCATGCATTGCCAAGCACATTAAAATTGGAATTTTTGATCCAAATCCTACAGTAAGAACAGTTGATACTGGAGTGTCGTCAATACCATTTGCTAATTTTCCCAATGTATTAGCTGTTCCAGGATATACAATTATCAAATCTGATTGTTTATAATCTGCTAATTTGATATGTTCTAGTTTTCCCGTAAGTTTTGTAATAACATTATTTCCTGTGGCCCATTTGAAATAATCAGGCTGAATTAATTTTGTTACTGCCTCACTTGTAACACATCTTACATTAGCTCCATGTCTCATTAGTAATCTTGCAAGCTCTATTGCCTTGTATGCGGCAACACTTCCTGCAACACACAAAACTATTCTTTTTCCAGATAATTCTATCCCATGTGAATCAACAATATCTAATGATGGATGATCATTTTTCTTTGATTTACCTGCCAATTTGCTCACGTAATTTTTTTAATTCATCATCACTCATTGAAAACCAATTTTCTTCAGCAGGAAATGTACCTGTTTGTACTTCCTTTTTGAAGTTCTCAAGAGAATTTACAATATCTGTAGACAAATCCATGTATCTTTTTGCAAATTTTGGTTTTATTTTTTCATACATTCCTAGTAAATCTTGAATAACCAATACTTGTCCATCACAACCAACACCAGAACCAATTCCAATTGTAGGAATATTGACAGATTCTGAAATGATCTCAGCAACTTCATGACTAACCATTTCTAACACGATACTAAACACACCTGCTTCTTCAAGCTCTTTTGCATCCGCAATTAACTTCATTGCAGTATCTTTTGTTTTTCCTTGAACTTTGTATCCTTGTGAAAGCATTGTTGTTTGTGGTTGTAATCCAATGTGACCCATTACAGGAATCCCAATATCTACAATTGCACTAATTGTTTCAGCCATGATTGAACCCCCTTCAAGCTTAATTGCATCAGCTCCTGCCTTGATTAATTTTCCAGAATTAGCAATTGCATTCTCTATACTTGCTTGATATGACATGAACGGTAAATCTGCTACTAACAATGAATCATTTCTTGCTCTAGTTACTGCTTCAGTAAACATTATCATTTGATCCATTGTTACTGGAATTGTATTCTCATAACCAAGCATCACCATTCCTGCACTGTCTCCAACTAACATTACATCAATTCCTGCCTTATCACATAATGATGCTAATGTGTAATCATAACTAGTAATAACTGAAATTTTCTTTTTATCTTTTTTCATACTAATAATATCTTGAACCGATTTATGCAATTTTTGCTCTCCTTGAAAGATTATTTTTTATTTGAATTACATTTTCTGTAAGATTTTTTTTATTATTAAAATCATTAACTATCTTCTTTAATGACTTGGGATTTTTTTTAGATAATTTTTTTGATTCAGAAATCATTACATCAATTGCCCTCGTTATATTATCTACAATTGTAATATTTGCAGTTTGTGAAGTTCTTGAAAGTGGGTTAAGATCAAACGTAATTACAATTTTCCCTGCTTTTCTTAATGCAATTGTTCTATCTCCATCTTCTAATGGTACGACAACTACGTCTGCTGCAAAAATTCCATCCTTGTCTACAATTCTTCTTGCTGAATCAATTCCTGATAATTTTATTGAATTTTTACTATTTGTACCTAAAATCTCTTTTCCTCCATTATTTTTGAGAGTTTTAATGATTGCATTTTTACGTTTTTCATTTGTATAAAACAAATTCACCTCAAGTTTTGCTTTAGTTTGTTTTGAAAGTTTGATGATTTGTTTTGGGCATAAGGCCGCAACATTTCCATTAATTGAGATTACTGGCATTTTAGCTAAATGTAGTTGTGCAACTGCTGCTCTTATAGCAAATTTTGCATTTTTACCTGTTTTTTCACCTAATAGATAATCAAATGCCTCACCTCTACCTTGCGCCAAAAGTCCTTCTTTTGCAACTAATCCATTATCAAATCCATCAACTAGTTTCTTACGAATTAACAAAGACTTGACTCTGGGATGTGATTTTGGAATTAATGACATATGACTCAATTAATTATTTAGAACTCTTGCTCCAATTTCATCTAATTCTGATTTAATAATAATACCTTCGGGATATTTTTCTAAAATTTCTAAGACATTGCTTTCTTCTTCTTTTGTAATCATTGAAAAGACTGTCTCACCAAATAGAGCAATTCCACATTTTAGATTATTTTTTGTAAACTCATCAACTAATTTTTGCATTCTTGGAGTCATTACATCAACATAATTTGCAAATTCTAAAGACATATCTTGAAAATGTTCATAATTTTTTGATTCTAATAACATGTTTACCATTTTACCTCCTAGACCATTGATTTGAGACAACCTTTCTTTGATGAATTTGTTTGTAGATATTGGTGAAAAACAAATCATTAGAATAGAAATTTTTTTTGTAGGAATTTTTTCAACATTACCAATTCCAGGTGCTCCTGGTTTTACACGAATTTCAAAACCACCGTGATATGATGCTAATACATCACCTAATCCTGTTTTACAATTAACTTCTGCATTATGTGCAATTTGTCCTATCTTTGTTTTGTCTAATTTTGTTTCAAGTGCTTGATCTAATGCATATGATAGTGATAATGCAACTGCACTACTAGAACCTAAACCATATCCTACTGGAATTGCAATTTCATGTTTGATATCAAAAAATTTGTCAGAAAATTCTCCTAGTTTTAAAAATTCATTTAAAACATATTCTGAAATATCTGTCTTATCTGATTGATATCCTTGTGTTGAAATTTTAAAATTAGATTTTTGATTATTTTTTATTTGAATTTCTACTTGTGTAGTGACTCCTTGTTTGATTGAAAAACCTGCACCCATTGAACCCAAATTTTCTAAATTATTTTGATTATCTTCTAGGTGAGCCTTAAAAAAACCCGTAACATGTGCCGGACAAAATGCTTTTGCCTTCCTCATTGATCTAAGTTTAAATTTTACACAAAATATAAGAATATGGATTAAATTAATTAAATTAGTATAAATTGACTAAATTTATTCGACGCCTACAAAGAATTGGAAGTAGTCTCTTAGTTTCATTACCAAAAGAATGGGTTGATGCAAATAATCTTGGTAAAAGCAGTCAGGTAGAAATTGAAACTGGACAAGACAATATTTCAATTTCTGCAAATAAAGAAACTAGACCTACAAAAGAACTTCAAATCACATACCCTCTTCCAAAAGAAGAAAACATTGTAGCTGATATCACAGGAGCTTATCTTTTAGGATATGATATTATTCAAATTAATTCAAAATCAACTATCCCTGGACAAGACCGAGAAAAAATTCGTAATTCTATGAGAAGATTAGTTGGAATGGAAATAATTGAAGAAGATGCATCACACATTAACATGCAATTTCTTTTAGATGCAACAACACTTAATCCAGAAAAAATTCTAAAAAGAATGAGTTCTATCGCACTTGGAATGTATGATGATACATCAAACGGATTAATATTAGATGATAAATCAAATTTACAGACATTATCAAATAGAGATGTTGAAGTTAATAGACAATATTTCTTACTTGTTAGATTGATTCGAAGTACATTAGTTGACAAAAGATTGGCTAATGCATTTAATTTAGAAAACATCGATGTTTTAGATTACAGAGTTGCAGCAAATCTTCTTGAAAATGCAGGTGATTCAATAGTAGAACTTTCAAATTTTATTTACAATTCTACTTTATCAAAAACTTACACAAAAAAAATTTTTGATGTAGTTAAAAATTTTAATAAATTAGCAGAGAAATCAATAGATGCTTTTACAAAACCTGATAGACTATTAGCAATTAAAGCAATTTCTTTACATAAACAATATGAAGAAAATCTTAATTCGTTAAAAACTGTATTAGATAGCAAAAAAGAAATCCCAATTGATTTTTTGGATTTGGTGTATATGTTTGAACGAATTGCACAATCATGGGCAGATGTTGCAGATCTTGTAAAGCCTATTTACAACGAATAATTAATACAATTTCTTTTTTGCAGCATATGTTAGAACCGCACAAATTGTTTTTGAATCTTGAATTTTTCCTGTTTTAATCATGCTTAGTACTTTTTTCATATCTATTTTCTCAACAGATAGAATTTCATCTTCATCTAGTTTTAAATCTGAAACTTTCTTTAATCCTGAGGCAATAAAACAATGAATTTTCTCTGAATTATAGCCAATTGAAGGGTAGTATGTGATTAATGATGTCATTTTTTTTGCTCTATACCCTGTTTCTTCTTCTAATTCTCTGAATGCGCACTTGATTGCTTTTTCTCTTTTTTCTAATGTTCCTGCAGGAATTTCTAATACATAACCATGAGGATATCTATGTTGTTTTACTAGAATTATTTTTTTATCCTCATCAAAGGCAAGTATTGCTGCAGCACCTCTGTGATCAATAATTTCACGTTTTATTTTTCTTCCTTCTATTTTTCCTTCATAAACACTAAGACCTAAAATTTTTCCTTCGTAGATTTTTTCCTTTTTCACGTTTTTATTCTAAACTGGTTATTATTTAATTTGTTTGATATGATAAATGTAATTTAGAAGATTTTTTTGAATCAGAAATAGCTTTTTCAAACCATTTAACAAAAAATGTAATTTTTTTAGGAATAAACAGATCAGCTGATTCTATATTTTTTAATTCTCTTACTTGCTGTGTTGATTTATCCATTTCAAAAATATTTTTACTATACATGAATAAAACAATTTGATTTTTTGCAATAAATGGAATTTGTAAATATAGTTGTGAAAATTTTTTATTTATTTCTTTTAGTGTTTCTTTTACATCACCTGAAATCCATGTAAGTATTGCATGAGGAATAAACT
>CALBNQ010000183.1 GCA_937896495.1 uncultured archaeon
GATGAAATTCGTCTTACATTGAAGAAAAATGATCTTAAAGCAAGTAGAACAAAGATAGCTCTATCATGGACACTTGATCAACATGTAATGCGTGGTGATAAAATTGAAATGTTGCAAAACTTAACTTCAAAATTACGTGATTATATTGGTGACGTTGAAGCTTATGAAGATCCAAATTTTGATCTTTTCCATAGTGATAAAACCACAATTATTGTTGCCTGTTCAAAATATGATTTTGAAAATATTAAAAAAACAAAAAAAGATTCAGGTTTGATTATTGTAAAAGCAAATCCATTATGTGAAACAATTCAATAATGATATAAATTAGCTAAATTGCTATTTTGTTTGAAATGTCTAATGAATCCAATTCTGATGAAACCCCAATTGAAGTTATATCTAATGTTCAAAATGAAAAAAATTTAGATGAATTAACTAATAATAAAACGTTTGAAAAAAATATGGATAATGAAGAACAAGAATCTACACAAACAGATATTGAGAAATTAACAAAATTATTAGATTTAGAAAAACTGAAAGTAGTAGAATCTGATGAAAAATTAAAACATGTTTTGGCCGATTTTCAAAATCTTTCTAGAAAAATTCAAACTGATATTGAATATGGTGTAAATGCAAAGGTTGATGAATTTGTTTTAGATTTTTTAAAAATTTACGATGATTTTGTTAGAGCCAAAGATGTTTTTTCTCAAAATAAAATTAATACAGATGGTTTAGTCTCTATTTTAAAAAATATGGATTCTTTATTGAAAAAATACAAAGTAACTCCTATTGATGCTTTAGGCGAAATTTTTGATCCAAATTCTCATGAAGCTATTTCAATTATTACTGATCCTGATTTAGATGATAATACAATCACAAAAGAAATTAGGAAAGGGTATTTTTCTCAAAATAGAATTATAAGGGCTACTTTAGTAGAAATTTCAAAACAGAAGTGATAATGTATGGCAAAAATTATTGGTATAGATTTAGGAACAAGTAATTCTGCTGCTGCGGTTGTAATGGGTGGAAAACCTACGATAATTCCCGCAGCTGAAGGAGCAACTATTGGTGGAAAAGCATTTCCCTCTGTAGTGGCATTTTCTAAAGATGGTGAACTTTTAGTTGGTGAACCTGCACGAAGACAAGCAGTAACAAATCCTGAAAATACAGTAATTGCTGCTAAACGTAAAATGGGTTCTGATTATATCTTTAAAATTCAAGATAAAGATTACAAACCTCAGCAAATTTCTTCAAATATTTTACAAAAAATAAAAAAAGATGCAGAGGCGTTTGTAGGTGAAACTGTTGAGAAAGCAGTAATTACAGTTCCTGCGTATTTTGATGATAATCAACGTCAAGCAACTAAAGATGCAGGAACTATTGCAGGTCTTGATGTTGTAAGAATAATTAATGAACCAACAGCTGCATCATTAGCATTTGGACTAGATAAAACTAAAGAAGATATGAAAATTCTTGTATTTGATTTTGGTGGTGGTACATTAGATGTAACTATCATGGAAATGGGAGGAGGCGTTTTTGAAGTGATGAGCACTTCTGGAGATACTCAATTAGGTGGAACTGATATGGATAAAGTCTTAATTGATTTTATTGTTGATGAATTTAAGAAAAAAGAAGGAATTGATCTTTCACAAGACGCCACTGCAATTACAAGAATTAGAGAAGCTGCAGAAAAAGCCAAAATTGAATTATCCACTGTAATGGAAACTGATGTTAATTTACCTTTTATCTCGCATGATCCTTCTTCAGGAGCAAAAAATCTTGAATTAAGAATTTCTAGAGCTAAATTAGATGAATTAATTGGACCGATTGTAGAAAAATGTAAACCTTCTGTTCAAAAAGCTCTTGAAGATTCAAAACTAACTAATTCTGATATTAACAAAATTGTAATGGTTGGAGGTCCTACAAGAATTCCACTAGTTAGAAAATTTGTTAGTGAACTAGTTGGAAAGGAAGCTGAATCTGGAGTTGATCCTATGGAAGCAGTAGCAATGGGTGCAGCAATTCAGGCAGGAATTATTGCTGGAGATGTTGCAAGTGATATTGTTTTACTTGATGTTACTCCTCTTACATTAGGAATTGAAACTTTGGGCGGTGTTAGAGAACCTCTAATTGAAAGAAATACTACAATTCCAACATCAAAAAGTAAAGTTTTCACAACTGCAGCTGATAATCAAACTGCAGTAACAATTCATGTTGTTCAAGGTGAACGTCCAATGGCTACTGATAATGTTTCATTAGGAAGTTTTAATCTCACTGATTTACCTCCCGCCCCAAGAGGAATTCCTCAAATTGAAGTTAAATTTGATATTGATGCAAATGGAATTATTAATGTAGCTGCAAAAGATCTTGGAACACAAAAAGAAGCAAAAATTACCATTGAATCATCAACAAAATTATCTGAAGAAGAAATTGAAAAATTAAAAGAAGATGCAGAAAAATTCTCTGATGAAGATAAAAAGAAGAAAGAAAAAATTGATCTTAAGAATGAAGCTGAAAGTTATATTTACACCACAGAAAAATTAGTTAATCACGATCTTAAAGATAAAATTTCACAAGAACAAGGAATTAAAATTACTGATGCTGTGAAAGAAGTTAAAGAAGTTTTAGATAAAGAATCTGAAGAATTAAAACCTAAACTTGAAGCATTACAGTCTTTAGTAAATGAAGTAACAACTGAATTATACAAAAATGCCTCACCACCACCTGGCCCTGAAGGACAACAAGATGCTGGCCCTGAAGGACAACAAGATGCTGGCCCTGAAGGACAACAAGATGCTGGCCCTGAAGGACAAACGGCTAAATCACAATCAAGTGATGAGACAAAAACTAACTAATTTTTTAGATTTGATCATTTATACAGTAATAATGAAGATGAATTGATTCATGTCTGCAAAACGGGATTATTATGAAGTTCTAGGAGTTTCAAAATCATCTTCTGTAGATGAAATAAAAAAACAATATAGAAAATTAGCATTAAAATTTCATCCTGATCGTAATAAATCTGAAGAAGCCCCTGAACACTTTAAAGAAATTTCTGAAGCATATGCAGTTCTTTCAGATTCTGAAAAAAGACAACTTTATGATCAGCATGGTCATGCTGGAGTAGATGGTAGATATTCTAGTGAAGATATTTTTCAAGGTGCTCGAGGAGATTTCAGTGATATTTTTGGACGTAGTGGCGGTGGATTTGATTCTATTTTTGAATCTATTTTTGGACGTAGTGGCGGTGGATTTAATCAACAAAGAGGCTCTGATATTCTTTATGAAACTTCAGTCACATTAGAGGATGTATTACATGGAAAAAAAATGGATATTAATTTACAAAAACAAATTCAGTGTGATGTTTGTAAAGGTTCTTGTTGCAAACCTGGAACTAGTAAGAAAACATGTCCTACTTGTAATGGACAAGGACAAGTCAGACAAACTCGAAATATGGGATTTGCATCATTTGTAACTGCTGCATCCTGTCCTACTTGTAGAGGTCAAGGTTCTATGATTGAAACACCCTGTCCTACTTGTAATGGACAAGGAAAGAAAAAAGGTTCCAAAAAAGTAACTTTTGAAATTCCACCTGGAATTGATTCTGGTGATTATACCGTTCCAGAAGAAGGAAATGAAATTCCTGATGGTTCTAATGGTGATTTGATTGTAAGAGTTAGAGTACAACCTCATTCAAAATTCAATAGAGATGGAAAAGATATTTTTTATGATCAAGATGTTTCTATGATTGATGCAGCATTAGGATGCGAAATTACTATTCCCACATTAGAAGGCACAGAAAAAATTAAAGTTGATTCTGGTAGTCAACCAAATACTATAATCAAATTAAAAGGAAAGGGTGTTTCTCATATCAATTCAAGAGGTACAGGAGATCAATATGTCCGAATTGTTGTAAATATTCCAAAAAAACTCAATAAACATCAAAAAAATCTTCTTGATGAATTTCAAAAAAATAGCGATTAATTGATTGAGTATGAAAATTGCATTAGATGTTGATGGTGTAATTGCTGATGTAATTCAATCTTGGTTAAATTATAATAATTCAATCCGACAAAAAATAACTAAACGTGAAATTTCTGATTGGGATTTTTGGAAGAAATTTAAAATTAATCGATATGATTTTTATGCTGAATTAAGTTCTTGTTGGAAAGATTGGTCCTCAATTCCTCCTACTGAAGAAAATTTATCAATTACAACAAAAAGTCTTTCTGAATTGGGACAAGTAGATATTGTTACTGCAAGAGAACGTTCTACTGATTCTTTTGTAAAAAATTGGCTTAGTCATTATAATATTTCATATGATAATTATGTGTCTGTAATTGATGGACCTATGAAATCTGATTTGGATTATGATATATTTATAGATGATTCACCTTTGAATGCATTAAAAATTATTCAACAAAAGAAAAAAGTCATTTTATATTCACAACCTTGGAATCAATATATTTTGGAAGATCAAATATATCGAGTTTCAAGTCTTTCTGAAGCAATTAAACAAATTAATTTAATTTAGATTTTTTCAAATTTTCTTACAAATATCTGATGACCTTTTTTCACATGAATTGAGTATTCAATTTTTAACAACCCTTCAATTTTTTCTTCGGTATAAAATTTTGAATTAAAACGACCAAGAATTTTTTTACAATTATTACAATATACTTCCCGAAATTCCATCTTATCACTTTAGTTAATTGAATCTAATTGTTTCATTGTATAATAAAGAAACTTATTTCAGATCTCAAAAATCTTCGATGCGTGAGTCGCCCAGCCTGGTCAACGGCGTAAGGTTCAGATCCTTATCTTTTAGGAGTTCGTGGGTTCAAATCCCACTTCCCGCATAATATTAAATATCTTTCAACATGTTTTTGATATTTTTTAAAAGAAGATTATTTATCATTTCCCCTGATGCTTTACCTCTTAATTCCTTCATTGCTACTCCCATTAATGGCCCAATAGCTCTTTCTTTTTGATTTTTAATTATTTTTTGATTCTTTTCAACTATTTTTTTAATTATTCCTTCTAAATCTGATTCCTTCACAACCTCAATTGAAGTATTTTTCATAGCTTCTAGTGTTGTTTTTGATTTTCCAGCCATTATATTTTCAAAAATCATATTAATTGATTCCTTGGTAATATCACCTGAATCTAACATCTCAAATGTTTTTTTAATTTCTTCATTTTTTAATAATTTAGAATTTAGTCCTTTTCTTTCTAGACTTGGAATGGTGGAACATAATATTGATGAAATGAAAGTTGCATTAGCTTTTCCATTTTGAGAAGTTCTTTTTTGAAAAATATTTTCAAATAATTCAATATATTTTGAATCAAAAATTTGTTCAGCAAGCTGTGAATTTATTTTATATTTCGTTTGTAATTCCAAAATAGACTCACCCCATGATTTTGGAATATTTTCTTTGGCACTTTCTAATTCTTTTTTTGATATAATGATTGGAGGAATATCTGTTTCAGGATACATTCTTGCTGCACCTGGCCTTGGACGTAAAAATTTTGTTTCCCCCTTTACAGTAGCTAATCTTGTATCAATTGGAATTCCATTATTTTTTATGAATTCTATTCTTGAAATAATCTGATTAATGACTACGTGTATTTTTTCATCTGTTGCGGCTAATATCAAAAATGCATCTTCTTCATTTATTTTTATAAATCCTTTCAGATTTTCAATATCAATTTTTTCTACACCATAATTAGGAAGCTCATCTGAATGGAACACTCCTCCAATTCCAAAAAATCGGACCAACTCTGCAATTTCTTTGCCTAACCGTATCCCTTCATATGGTGAAAAACCAAACATTCCGGCCATTTTTTTGAATGAAATTCCAAAAATTTTATGTTCTTTTTTGATTGCATTTTGAATAATTTTTGATTTACATTTAGAAAACAACTCTGTGATGTCTTTTCGATCATTTTCTTTATCGTGAATCCAATCTCTTTTTTTTAATTCTTTTGAAATTTCTAGTAATCCTTGTTGTCTTTTAGCCTCATATTCTACAACTTTCTCAAGTTGATCTAATTGTTGAACTCCTTTTACTTCAATTACTACTCCCCCATCTTTAATTGAAACATTAACATCCTGTCTGATTGATCCTAAACCTCTCTTCACTTTTTTTGTACTACGTAAAATTCGTCCTAATGCTAAGGCTATTTTCTTGATGTGTTGTGGTTCTACTTCAAAAGGTTCTGTAGCAATTTCTACTAATGGAATCCCTAAACGCTCCAATCCAAATTTCCTGATAATTCCCTCGTCACCTAAATTTTTTGCCGCATCTTCTTCAAGACAAATTGATTGAATTCCTATTTTAGTCCCTTCAACTTCATAACTACCTCCTTGTGAAATTAACATTGTACGTTGAAATCCAGTTGTATTGGATCCATCAACCACAGTTTTTCGCATTGGATATATTTCACTAAAAATTTCTGATTTTAATGCTGAAGCAATGATTAATGTAATTTTTTTAGCATCATCATCTAATTCATGAGGAGGCTCTTCATCTTGTTCTACTAAACAACTACTTTCTGGATTTGCATAATACGTTATAGATTTAGATTTAGATTTTTCAAATAATGCTGCTGGATCATATTCTCCTAATTCACTTTTTGCTGCTCGTAATCTTCTTTGAAATTTTATAGAGTATTCTTCAGTATCTGTTGGAATACAATTACAAAATAATTTTTTATTAGTTGCTAGTTGTTGATGAATTTCTAATCCCACTTTTACTCCTACATCATTTATTGAAAATTCTGACATTCATTTCCCCTTTAATTTGTTAATTCTGATGCAATATTTTGTAGCATAATTTTCTTTACCTCTTCAATATTTTGAGAATTTCCTATGGTCCACATTGCTTTAACAAGTGCTACTTCAGGAATCATATTTTCTAAAGGAATAATACCTAAATCCAGCAAATCTCTACCACTTTCGTAAACAGTCATTCTAACTCTACCGTCCATACATTGAGATGTCATGCCTAAAAACATCTCTTTTTCATTTGCTTTTTTGATATTTTCATACATGACTTTTCCAACATGTCCTAAACCTGTTCCTTCAAAAATTATTCCTTTATACCCCATCTCAATTATTTGACTTAATAAGTTTGGGTCAAATCCTGGATGATATTTTACAAGTGCAACTTTCGAATCAAGATTAATTCTTGGTTGAAATTCATCTTTTTCAAAATAATTTTTAGAAATATTTTTTTGAATATGTTTTTCTGTAATGATAAAAGCTGGATCATCTCCAATTGTTTGAAATGCTCCTCTTTTACTTGTATGATTTTTTCGTACTCGAGTTCCTAAATGGCATACAATGGTATTATCATTTTCGTCTTGATGCATAGCAACGTATACTCCTTTTGTATTGTTTTCTATGATGAATTTTGTTGCACCTATCAAATTTAATGCTGCGTCTGATGATGCACGATCTGATGATCTTTGTGAACCTACTAATACAATTGGAATTGGAAATCCTGAAAGTGCAAATGAAAGAAATGATGATGTATAGTGCATGGTATCTGTTCCATGTGCAATAATAATTCCAGAATAATCTGATTTTGAAAATTTCTCAATTTTTTCTGCAATTTTTAACCAATGTTCTGGCATTATATTCTCAGAATATTCTGAAAATAATACTTCAGTATCTATTGTTGCAATTTTGGACAATTCTGGAACTGACGCATTCAATTCTTCAGCTGTTAGCACTGGTGTTACTGCACCTGTTCTATAATCAATTTTACTTGCAATTGTCCCACCTGTTGATAACAATAAAATTTTTGGTAATCCATGTACCTTTTCAATATTTTCATTTATTTTTGAAATTTTTACTGCATTTTGTTCTTTTTTTACATTCTTAATTTTTGAAATCTCTAAACCAATATTGTAACCGCTTTTTAATTTTAAAACAATATGTTTGTCGTCACTATGTTCATATCTTGGCATAATTATGCCTGAATAAACAATATCAGTTAATATTGTTACTGCATCTCCAATAGTAATTTGATTTGATTTCAAAAATTCTAATGAATTACCATTATACCCTCTATATTCTGACATTTATGAGAATTAGATTAGTTATTTAATTAAAACTACCTGTAATAGGAAGCTACTAATTTTTCACCCATCTTGAGTTCTTTTTGATCTCTAACTTTCTTTACAGCTTCTTCAAAGTGTTTCATTTCCACTTTAGCATCAATGGCTTGTTTTTCAATCTCTTTCACATCTGGATGTGAGTCTAAATATTTATGAATCACTAAAGAAACTGCAGTATTTGCAATTGATGCTGTATCTGCTCCACTTAGTCCATCAGTTATATCTGCAAGTTTCTCGAAATCAACATGATTTGGATCACTTTCATCAGTAATTGTTGGTATTTTTTCAGCATTAATTTTTAAAATACTTTTTCTACTCTCTTTATCTGGTAGTGGAATTTGAATAATTTTATCAAATCTTCCAGGGCGTAATAATGCTGGATCAATCATATCTGCTCTATTTGTTGCTGCCAATACTATAACACCATGCATATTTTCCATTCCATCTAATTCTGTTAATAATTGACTTACAACTCTCTCAGAAACAGCTGTTTCTCCTCCTGCTCCCCGAATTGGTGCAATGGAATCAATTTCATCAAAGAATACAACACATGGTGCAGATTGACGTGCTCGTTTGAAAATTTCTCTGATTCCTCTTTCTGATTCACCAACCCATTTTGAGAGTAATTCTGGACCTCTAACTGATACAAAGTTTGCTTCACTTTCTGTGGCAACAGCTTTTGCAAGTAATGTTTTACCTGTTCCACTTGGACCATGAAGTAATATTCCTCGTGGCATACTGTGCCCTAATTTATCATAAAGACCAGGATATTTCATTGGCCATTCTACAGCTTCTTGTAATTCTTGTTTTACATCTTTCAAACCTCCAACATCATCCCATTTTACATCTGGATTTTCAATGAAAACTTCTCTCATTCCAGAAGGTGTTACTTCAATCAAAGCTTTTGTAAAATCTTCTTGATTAACGATTAATTTATCTAAAGTTTCTGGAGGTAGTTTCTCTTCTTCTAAATTAAGAATAGGTAATAACCTTCTCAGACATTTCATTGCAGCTTCTTTACATAGATATTCCAAATCTGCACCAACATATCCGTGACTTACTGATGAAATTTTTTCTAATTTCACATCATCATCTAACGGCATATTTCTACTATGGATTGCAAGAATATCTTTTCTACCTTTTTTGTCTGGAACTTTAATTTCAATTTCTCTATCAAATCTACCAGGTCTTCGAAGTGCTGGATCAATTGCATTTGGTCTATTGGTTGCAGAAATTACAATTACTTTACCTCTTGCTTCTAAACCATCCATTAATGATAACATTTGAGAAACAACCCTTCTTTCAACTTCCCCTGTTACTTCTTCTCTTTTTGGTGCAATAGAATCTATTTCATCCACAAAAATTATTGAAGGAGCTTTTTCTCTTGCTTCTTTAAAAATTTCTCTTAACCTTGCTTCACTTTCGCCGTAAAACTTACTCATTATTTCTGGGCCTGAAATACTGATAAAATGTGCATTACTTTCATTTGCAACAGCTTTTGCAAGTAATGTTTTTCCTGTTCCTGGAGGACCGTACAATAATACTCCTTTTGGTGCTTCAATCCCTAATTTTTCAAAAATTTCTGGATGTCTTAAAGGTAATTCAATCATCTCTCTAACTTTTTTAATTTCATTATGTATTCCACCAATGTCTTCATAGGTTACTTGTGGAACACCGCGTAACGTTTCTCCTTTTTCAGCAATATGGAACACCGTTTTTTGAGTTATTAACACTGCATCAGCAGCTGGGGTTACTCCTATAACTTGAAAAGTTAAACGTCCACCAAAATATGGAACCATTACGTTATCTCCCTTTATCAAAGGAACACTTTCTAAAGCATCTGCTAAATATCTCTCATCAATTGGAGGTATTGCTTCTAATGGTGCAACAACTACTTTTTCAGCTGCAACTGCCTTAATTTTTCTAACTGAAATTGTATCCCCAATTGCAATACCTGAATTATTTCTACCTAATCCGTCTATTCTGATTATTCCTTTTCCTTCATCTGATGGATAAAGAGGAAGACATTTTGCAACTGTTCGTCTCTTACCTTTTATTTCTATGACATCGCCTGTAGATGCACCAAGTGTATCCATAGAATCATAGTCAATTCTTGCCACTCCACGACCTACATCTCTTGTATATGCTTCAAGAACTTTGAGAGAAAGTGCATTCTGACTCATATACAAAATCATTATTTCTAATTTTTATACCTTTGTGGTAATTCCAAAATCACAATCACAAGCTTAAAATCCTCTATCTGAAGGAAACGATCAACTTGGGTAAAAGACCATTAGTAAGAAGACGAGGCCGTGGAGGAAATCAGTTTAGATCTACATCTACTGGAAAAGTAGGTTCTAAGGCAAATTATCCTCGTTTTCCGTTGTCTGAACAACATCAAGGTGAAATAATTGATTTGGTTCATGAACGTGGTAGAGAAGCACCGTTGTCAAAAATTAGATTTGAAGATGGTTCTGTTTCATTTGTTCCAGCTGTTCTTGGAACCAAAGTTGGAGAAACTTTACAATTTGGATTAAAATCAAAAATTGAAAAAGGTAACGTCATTAGTGTTCAAAACATTCCTGATGGAACCATTGTATGTAATATTGAAAAACACTTTGGAGATGGTGGTGCTATTGTAAAATCAGCAGGTACTGATGCAACAATTTTCTCTCATGGCGATGATGGTGTTACTGTTAAACTTCCTTCTGGAAAATTTGCTGTTTTGAATCCAAAAAATAGAGCTATGATTGGTACTCTAGCTGGAGGAGGAGCTAGTGAACGACACTTTATGAGTGCAGGCAACAAATGGAGAAGTTTCAAAGCTAAAGGAAAGAAATATCCAATTGTTAGAGGTGTTGCACAAGCTGCATATGTTCACCCACACGGCGGTGGTCGTCATCAACATGTCGGACAAAGTTCAACTGTTTCTAGAGATGCACCTCCTGGTGCAAAGGTTGGAAGCATTGCTGCTAGAAAAACTGGTCGAGCAAGAATTAAAGAAAGAAAATAGTTTCTCTTTAACCTAAAATTGATTAGTAACTTGTAAGAAAATTATCTCAATGTCAAATAAACGAGTTCGAATTGTTGTTACTGGAAGGGTACAAGGTGTTTTTTTCCGACAATCACTAAAAATTATCGCAAAAAAAAATAATATTTTTGGATGGGTAAAAAATCTTAAAGATGGTAGTGTGGAATCTGTTTTAGAAGGAAATACAGAAAATGTTAGAAAAACTATTGATTGGGCTCATATTGGTCCAGCAAATTCGATAGTTGATAATGTAGAGATACATAATGAAAAATTCATTACAGAGTTTTCAAAATTTGACATTTTGTATTAATAATTAAATTTCAATTTTAAAATAAATATAAAAATTCTTCAAATTAAATTTTAATGGTAGCAGTTCTGTTGGTTCCAGTCTAGACGAATAGCCCCATTTCAAGGCATACAAGATCCGCCACGTTGACGAGGAAGCGTGGATGCTCCACCTTAGGATTGTTCCCTCCCGGACCTCATCCCTTTCAATGGCTCGGTCTTAGACGTCATCCCTTCGGATAATTCTAGTCCTGCAACCACCCGCCTCGGCGTGATTTCATTTCCGCACACCAAGTGGGAATTACCCATCTAGAGATTTACCCAACAGTTACTAATCTCTGCATATAGCCGGTTTCAGAATAGGGCACGGCTAGCACCCTGATCCTACCTACTACCATTTTTCCTAAAAGAAAGTATGTTATATTTGCATTAGGTTTGATTCTCTTTTAGTTTCAAAATCATACTACACACTGAACATACATCCCCAGTACATTGATTGCCACATTTTTTACAAATCATTTTTTGTTTATAATTGGTATCTTTTACAATCTGTGATACTCTGAGAATTGATTGATACAAATTATTTTTAATTCCACTGTGTCGAGTTTCTAATGAATTAAGAAATTCTCGAATTTCTGTCCTAATTCCCTCATTCATGTGTGGGCAAGGCTCTGATTGAAAAGGCAAATCATTTGTAAATGCATAAAATACAATTTCAGATTCATAAATTTCACTAAACGGTTTTATCTTTCTTAAAGAATTTTTTGAAGTATCCGGATCCATCCATCCAATTTTATTTGTATCTCCTGAAAGCATGTTAATTACAAAAGTTTGTAGTGTATCATCCAAATTATGACCAGTTGCAATTACATCTGCGTTAATTGATTTTGCTGCATGATCTAACGCTCGGCGCCTAAATGTGCCACATATTGAGCAGGAAGAAAGTTTTTGATCCTTTCTTAATTCTAAAGATTCCTCCAATGTAAGTTCAAAGAGTTTTTTATACGAGAAAACCTTGTGTTGTATATTCAATTGCGCACAAAAGTTTTCAACAATTTTTAATGCCTCATCTCTGTACCCAGGAATTCCTTCGTCAATTGTAACAGCGAGCAGTCTGAAATTATGAGTTTTTGACATTTTATTTAAGACATCTAATAATACTAGGGAATCTTTTCCACCGGAAACAGCAACACAAACAAGTTCATTGTTTTTGATCATTTTGTATTTTGAGATTGTTTTAGCCGCTTTATGTAAAATTGAATCAGAAAAACATTCAGAACAAAGTGTTTCTCCAGAATATTTTCTTGAATAAGATGCTTGTTTTTGACATTTATTGCAAATCATATCTTTTTAACTATTTTTTCAGTAATTTAGGTTTTAACGTGAATCATATTTTATTATCTTTGTTACATTAGATTGTGAACCATCCAGATTTCATATAAGATAATGCAATATTGAGACCAAATATGGCAAAGGTAATTCCATAAATCGAAAACATAATCGCGTTAATTTTTCTCTCTGACGCTTTCTTTTCAATAATTGTATAGATAAATTTGCCTCCATCAAGTATTGGCAATGGAAGCATGTTGATGATTCCAATGAAAAATGAAATCATCCACAACCAAAGTAAAAACATAGACACTTGAGGGTCCCATTCTATGAAATTATAAACTGGTTTGTAAAACGCACTATCTCTCATAATCCCAACTAGACCCTTATCAGGATCATCAGGAGAAGGCATGATCTCAACAG
>CALBNQ010000184.1 GCA_937896495.1 uncultured archaeon
GAAATCTGAATAATGCCTGTTGAGAAAAAGACTAGAAAAGGTTCAAGTCCAAATGTTTACAAATATTTCAAAGTTGACGGAGACAAAATAACAAGAGTAAAAAAAATATGTTCAAGATGTGGTAAAGGCGTATACATGTCAGAACATAAGGATAGACACACATGTGGAAAATGTGGACTGACTGAATTTAATCAATAAAATTTAATTTTAAAAGTTCATTTAAAATTAGTATAATTTCTTTTTGTGGATTTTCAAACTTTTTTCTTGTAATTGATCAATTTTTGAAATAAATGAAGAAGAAATTTTTATTTTAGATAGGGATTCAGCAGATAATTTTACAGTGTTATTATCTAAAGAAATATTGATTTTTGGGAGATTTTTATCAGCCCAAAAATGTATCACTTTATCTTCAAGTTTATGATCACGGAATCCAGCAGGAAATCTTTTTGTGATATGAGTAAGAAGTGTTCTGTCATTAAAGACAGCACGGGGTTCAAACAATCGTGTTTCATCACTGTAAACATTTTCAAATAAATTTCCAGAAACTTCATCAGACAATAAATCCATTTTAGAAATTTTTCTAATCAATTCTAAAAAATGTAAAAATTCATGTGCCAAAATTGCATGAATTGTTCCTTT
The DNA here is from genome assembly GCA_937896495.1 of uncultured archaeon. GTDB lineage: Archaea > Thermoproteota > Nitrososphaeria > Nitrososphaerales > Nitrosopumilaceae > Nitrosopumilus. Next base: position 640 of record CALBNQ010000184.1, read on the forward strand.
CAAACCATAAGCAATAAGAGGTGCAGATATTTGAATTACAACTTGAAATTTATCATCAAACATAACCGGAAGAGTTCTTGCAAATAAAATTCCATATTCGTATGAATTAGGATTAGGTGCAGAAATTATAAGAGAAGGTTCAACATATGCAATAGGATATTGAATTCCAGATGCTTTTTCAATTCGATTGATTCCATTAATAATCAAAGGAAAGCGTTTCATAGTCAAATTAAAAACATCATCAGGAATCAAACCTTCAGAATGTGCAGTTTTAAGACGAATTAATGGATCCAACATTCCTTTTTGTCAATTTTGAATGTAAAAAGGTTGATTTAGTTAGGATCTTGGTTTACCTGATTTTGCTTTTTTTCTTTTACGAATTTCGGCACGTTGATCAGCATGTCTTTTGTGTTTGTTTTGCTTTCTCATTGGCATGTGATTTTACAATAATTGACGCTAGTTAATTGTTATCATTTATTTCAATTTCAAGAAAATCAAATTCTTGACAAATACATGACATATTCAGGATTTGGGAAATTCCAGGGGTAACATCATTACCAGTTATAAATCGCTTAACAGGCAATCCACCATCAGTCTTGATATACAATAAAAAAGAATCATTTGAAATTTTTTTATATTTTACAGATAAAATTTTTTTCTCAGAACGTTTTCCTGATTTCTCATAAACAACAATAGATATTTTTGTTAAATCTTTTAATTTTTTTAATATGTCAGAATTCAAAGTAGACTTACATAGAATTTTAATTTGAATTAAAGAGGTAAATTTAATTATTTTTTTAGGGAAATTAGGAATTGTTTTTAGATTAGAAATTTTTAAAGGATCAAAAACTATTGATTTTTTACGCATAGTTCTTTTCAAAGGATTCTGAATTTTTACAAAAAACGGTCGTCCTGAACCCAATACCAAACTAGATTTATCTTCACCTCCAATCCAAGTAAATTTTGCAATACCACCACCTAATTTTTCAAAGATAAATTTAGAAATTATACCTTCAACACTGTCAAATTTTGAAATTCCATGAAAATTACAAACACGACATCCTTTTCCTAAACAATTATCACAAGATTTCTGTTTTTGGGAAATTCCCCTCTTAGTTTTGACATATCTGCCAAAAAGAGTTATTGATTTTGAACGTAATTGACAAGAGTCATCTTTCAAATTTACAGTAAAGGTTACATCAGGATTAAGATTATTTACAATTTTCTTTGTTCGTTTTGAAAATGATTTTCCCAATTCTTTAGTAAGATCAGTCTTAATTCCATCAATTCCTCGTAGTTTGTATTTTGAGCGAATATAATCATCTCTATCTATAACAGAGGGTTTTACCATAGTTCCAACACTAAAGGAATTATAAGAATAATTCAGAGATATTTCATGCATCATTTTTAAAAAATAATCTAAATTTTCAAAAATATTTTTGCAAATATGGCATTTTTTTGAAGGAGTGTGATTTTGATGTAATTTTTTTCCCAACAGTTTGTTTGAAGAAAGATAAAGTTGTTTTGTGAAAAGTCTACCCAAACAA
>CALBNQ010000185.1 GCA_937896495.1 uncultured archaeon
AAAGAGGAAAAACACCAAGTAATGATTATGAACAACGTCTTGAAAATTTAACATCTTCAATTTCAAAAGAATTCCCAAATACTATTTTTCAAATCAGTAAATTAGATGATGATTTTGGGCCTGCTGTTTTTGAACAAGATGTTGAAGCATTAGTTGTAAGTGATGAAACAAACAATCAGGGAAGTCTTCTAAATAAATTAAGAAAATCCAAAAAACTTCCTCCTGTTCAAATAATTACTGTTCCGATGTTTTTGGCAAAAGATGGTTCAAGAATCTCTACAACTAGGATTAAAAATTTTGAAATAGATCTTGAGGGAAACTTGTTATCTCTTGACAAGTAGCTTATAGAACTTTGAGTTGTTGGAATAAAATAAAAAATTTTGATACAAATTTATGGCAATAATCAATCATATGATGAACAAGATTGATACTGATGTATCTAATCTTAAGCAAGGGTTACACCCACAAAATCTATCATACTGGTATGATAAAATTATCAAAGAAACAATAGAGATGGCTCCTCCTTGGCTTCAAGACAAAATCAAGGTTCATCAAGATCCTGTTCTTCAAATGAAATTTAATTTAGATATTTCAAAACGTGCTGTTAGATATTTTATGATTGTAGTAGATAATAATTTGGATGATATGCCTTATTCAACAAAACTCTATTTTCTTAAAGTTCAAGAAATTATGTCCACTGAAATGGATAAACCTCTAGTTTGAGTGATTTTTCAAATTCTAGGCACAAATTAAATCTCAAGGTATCTATAATCAATTAAACTCAAATTCTCTATCAATGGAACTACACAAATCAAAGTATTCAGACGGAAAGACTGATGGAAGAGATTCTAGACGAGACAATGAATCATATCGGTCTTATAGAAACTCTGGTGATAATAGACGTTCAAGAGATAATGATAGAGAAGATACTGAGGTAACTTGTGCTGATTGTGGAAATCAATGTACAGTTCCATTTGTTCCAAGAAGTAACAAACCAGTTTACTGCAGTGATTGTTTTAGACAAAACAAACCAGATGATTCAAGAAATGATAGATACTCTAGAGATGACAGAGGTTCAAGAAATGATAGATACTCAAAATACTCTAGAGATGACAGAGGTTCAAGAAATTCAAGAGATAATGATAGAGAAGATACTGAGGTAACTTGTGCTGATTGTGGAAATCAATGTACAGTTCCATTTGTTCCAAGAAGTA
>CALBNQ010000186.1 GCA_937896495.1 uncultured archaeon
AAGGTCATCTCAAGACCAATCCCATCAACTGAAAAGTCCTTGTTGTTTTTTGAAATGGATATGGATGTTGGTGCAGGGTCTTGTCCTGCAGTTAGAAATTCACCTGGTGAGAGATATTTTGTAGCGTCATTTGGCATACATGTCTCAGATGACGTATCAGATCCACAGGTAATTGCCTGCAACAGCACACCAAATGATGGAATGGTGTTAATTGGAATGGATTGATTGTCTTTGAAGATTGTTCCCTCACCAAAGGATGTTCCCTCCTGGAAAGTTTGAATTTTTTCTGCAAAGTCGTTTGTATCTCCAAAGTGCATGTATTTCTCAAAGGTGTGAGTTTGAGCGCCCCAGTCTTGAAGATCTCCAAATTCTGTTGCCTCATCAAAGGTCATTGCATTACCAAAGTTTTGAGCACCTGATGAAAAGTCAGCACCTACCCCCATAACCTCATTTGCAGAAAATAATGCTCCTGCATCAAAAAATATGGCAGTAGATGTAAAGTCATGGTTTACGTTTGTGAAATCTTGATTTGCTGCAAATTTGGCAGCGTCTCCAAATGTTTGTGCGGTGTCAAATGTAGTGGAGGTTCCAAACTCTATTTCATCAGCAAGAAAGTTGTGTGCACCACAAAAGTTTTGGGAATTGGCAAATGTATTTCCCTCTCCAAATGTTTGACTTGCTCCAAATTCTTGAACTGCTCCAAATGTTTGTGCAGATTCAAATGTTACACCGGAGCCAAATTGTTGTTTTGTTGTAAAGTCTTGCACTCCCCTACCACCATAATCATAACCTGCAGAAACATCTAGAGTGTTTTTGGTACTTGAAGAGGCAATTCCAGTTCCTATACCATTAACTGCTGAAACACGATAAAAGTAATCATTACATGTAGAAAGATCAGTGAGGGTAACGGATGTATCAGTACTTGTTCCATCAGAAAATGTAGTCCAGTTGGAATTGTCAGTGGAGTATTGAATGACGTAATCGGTGATGTCGCTGCCTCCATTCCCAGGTGCTACCCATGACAAGTAAGCCATAGTATCTGATTCTGTTGTTGTAGATACGATTACCTGTGATGGCGTACCAGGTTTTGCAGATGCTGAATCAGAAAAGGATCCAGTGCCACCGACATTGACTGCTGCCACTTTGAAATAGTATAGCGTATCATTAGTTAATCCAGTTACAGTAGCTGTCGTACTAGTACTTGTTCCATCAGCAAAGGTACTCCATGTGGAGTTATCTGTGGAGTATTGAACAACATAGTCTGTAATAGGACTACCATCAACAGATGGTGCATTCCATGATAGTGTAACCTGAGTGCTTCCAGTTGTCAAGGTAACCGTTCCAACTTGGGAGGGAGAAGTAGCCTGAACTCCCGGAGAAGAATTAGTAGCAATGGTTGCAGCTAGAGTGTTGGAAGGGTTTCCGTTTGCATCATTTAGAATTATGCTGTATGGGACACCTGCAGAAGCATCAACGATGTTGCTGTTTCCCTCAACTATGGTGTATGTGAGATCATATGTGCCATCATTGTTATCAGTAAACGTAGGGGTTACTCCGTTGATAGTTGATGTGGATAGTGTCAGTCCAGTTTCTGAAGAACCTGCAGTGACTCTAATCACCACAGTTTCGCCAACAACTTGCGTTCCAGAAGTTGGAGTTACTGAAGTGAATGATATGGTTGGAGCAGTTGTGTCCAAATTATTGGTTACAGATTGTGCAGTAAAGTCTTGTAATTGATTTCCGTTTGCGTCATCAACTGAACCTGATGATTGAGTATATGCAATTGTGACAGTGTCATTTTCTGAAATTGTTGCACCAGTAACTCCTAGTGTGATGGTAGTGCCTGAGACAGATACAATTGAACCAATCGAACCGCCAGACACGCCACCCAGGGTAAAGTCGCCAGCAGATGCTGAATTATTAGAAACTGTTTGATCTACAGTAATTGCAATTTGTGTTGCAGATGAAGTTGCAGCAGTTGTGGATCCAGGAGAAGAGGTTCCAACCATAGATATGATGTGTACAGCACCACGACCATCACCTCCTTCATCATCCATCCATGCACCAACTGCCAAGTCATTGACTCCATCACCATCCAAGTCACCGATGTTTGCAACTGAATGTCCAAATGCATCAGAATTAGTTAGTGTAGGACCGTTTGTAGTGGAAGAGTTAATCTCGACAGTGGAGTCAACAGAACCGTCAGTGTTCATGAACATGATGTGTACAGCACCACGGTCAGAACCTCCTTCATCATCACCATATGCACCAACTGCGATGTCATTGACTCCGTCATTATTCAAGTCACCGATGTTTGCAACTGACCATCCAAAGAAATCACCATTAGTTAGTGTAGGACCGTTTGCAGTGGAAGAGTTAATCTCAACTGTAGAGTCAACAGAACCGTCAGTGTTCATGAACATGATGTGTACAGCACCACGAGAACCACCTCCTTCATCATCACCATATGCACCAACTGCGATGTCATTGACTCCGTCATTA
>CALBNQ010000187.1 GCA_937896495.1 uncultured archaeon
AAGAAATTACAATACTTCCTACTATCAAAACTCCAATAAGGACAATTATGCTTAATTTCAACTTATTTTGATTCTTTAACTTAGATTAAAAATTTAATCAATAATCTTAGATTCAGTATTTTTACGCTTACGTAAAATGTAGAATATTATACCTGAAATAATAAAAATTGGTATAATTATAATTGTAAAGTCAAATTCATTATTATCATTTGATGGTTTTTCAATAAAGATTGTTGAATCATGAGTTAAAAATATCTCATCTCTAATACTATCTTTGTATCGTACAGTTATGGTAACATCATGTTCACCATATTTTGCTTCACCATCAAATTCTATAGGAAGATTAAATGGTACAGGTGCATCAATTTCAATTTCATCAATAAATTGAGTAGTTGATATGATATTAGAATCTCCTTTTGAATCTATACTTACAAAACCAAATAATCCATCTTCATTTCCTTCATTGATTATTTCCCCAATAACCATTTGAGTTCCAGATAATTCAATTACATCCACATTGAAAATTTTAAGTTCAATGAGTCCTTTAACAAAAAAGTCTACAATTTTTTCAACAGTTTGTTTATCACCTTGTGCATTATAATATGAAATTGATAAAGGAATTCTTAGTGTATCATCTTTAAGATTTTCAGGAACATAAACTGTTACAGGAAAAGTTTGTAAAGATTTAGGTTCAATATTTCCAATATCCCAATTTGATTCCAAGATAATTACATTTTCTATATTAGTTGTAGAAGTTGTAGTCGTTGTAGTTGTTTGTGTATTTTTTACAATAATATCTACATTAGAAATGGGAGCTGTTCCATCATTTGAAATTTCAATTTTTATATTATTAAATTTTAGAGAGGTCAGGAAAGGATTTACAGCCTTTACATTAATGATACTGTCTCCAGTTACTTTAAAATCAAAATCGGTAAAAGATGTTCTAATTCCAGACTCTCGTAATCTAGAATAATCTAATTTTACAGTTGCAGGATATTGTTGAATTTCAATATTTTTTTCTATATTTACAAAGAAAGTTAAATGAAAATGTTCTCCTGCAGAAGAATTTGAATCACTATCAGCACGAATCATGGTGCCTAAACCATCAGATGGTGAAAATCCAAAAGGTAAAAGTAGTTGACCTCTAATTCCTGTAATGTCTTGACTTCCTACATTTGCAAAAACAACAGTGAATGGAACATTTTTGTCACCAGATTCGATTTCTATTTTTTTATCTAATGTACCAAAATATGCATCTAAAAATTTTACATCACCAAAATCTCTTTCAAATGGAGAATCACCAAATCCTCCATTTTGAATTTGAGCATATGTATCATCAAATGTTAATGATAAAAGAAAAAATGCAAAAATAGGTAACATGAAATTTAGATTCACACAACCATCTCCATTTCTGAAGGTAAATCACCTTCAAATGATTTACCATCTTTTATTGTAATGACTCGATCAACATCTCCAAAATGTTGTCTATCATGTGTTACTACAATGAATGTTTGGTTGAATTTTTTTGCCATTGATTTCATTAATTGTACTATTTTTGTTGAAGTAACTGAATCAAGATTTCCAGTAGGCTCGTCTGCCAAAACAATTGAAGGTTTATTGATTAATCCTCTTGCAATTGCTGCCCTTTGTGCTTGACCACCTGAAATTTTATTTGCACGTTTATGTATTTGATCTTCTAGTCCAACAGATTTTAGTAAATCTATTGCACTTTTTTCAATTACATCAATATTTCCTGCAATTTGAATTGGAAGCATCACATTTTCTAACACTGAAAGATCACTTAGTAAATTAGAAAATTGGAAAATGAATCCTAGTTTATTATTTCTAAATGAAGATAGTTTATCATCATTTAGAGTCGTAGTATTGATTCCATCAATGAATATTTTACCAGTTGTTGGTCTATCCAATAATCCCACCATATTTAACAACGTAGATTTTCCAGAACCAGAACTTCCAACAATTAAAACAAATTCCCCTTGTTCAATTGAAAAAGACACATCATCAAGTGCATTTACTTTATTGTCTGCTTCGCCGTAAGTTTTACTTAGATTACTGATTTCAAGTACTTTAGCCAGTTCTCATCGCCTCCACAGGTAGTAGTTTTGTTGCCCTATACGATGGATATAATGAGGCTATAATTGCCAATACAAACGAAGTTAATGCAGTTTGAACAATTTTTCCCCAATTATAGGTGACTTCAAGTGGGAGACTGTTGTTAAATGACATTTTAGTTTCTTTTGCATAAAAAGTATAACTTAGACCTGCCGCAGTTCCCACTCCAGCACCAATTGCTCCGATAATCATTCCTTGGAAAATAAAAATTATCAAAATATCTTTTCTTTTAGCACCAATTGATCTCATAACACCAATTTCTTTTGTTTTTCCATTTACTAACATCATTTGAATTGTAACTATAGCAAATGCTGAAGACATCATTCCAAAATATCCAATCATGTTAATCATTGCAATGCCAGATCGAAAACCAGCTAATTGTTCTTCTGCTGACTCTTCTATTGTTTCTGCAAGAAAATCATCATTTGGAAATGAAAGTAAGAAAAATTCTTTTACTTCTAACGCTTTAGATGGATCATTTAATTTCACCATAAACGAACCTGTATTTCCTTGTCTATTCATCATTTCACGTAATGTATCAATATGAATAACTGCAGTATAATCAAAACCTTGTCCACCAGGAGATTTTGCAATTCCAGAAACAGTAAATCTTCTTATTTGATCTTCTCCCCATCTATCAACAACAAGAACTTTGATACTGTCACCAACTTGAGCTTCTCCAAGATCTCGTGCCACATTAGAACCTAATACAATTGAATTTCTTGAGAAAACATAATTTCCTTCGGTAACTGTTTCATGAACAGTTGATGCCCTAATGTCACGAAATGGATCAATTCCTACTATAGGTATTCTAGTTTCTTCAATTAATTTTCCATTTTTTAATATCTCAATTTCAGCAGTTGATGAAAGCCGGGGAGCTGCCGCTTCAACAAATGGGATTCGTTCAAACCAATTAACAATAGACAAATCGGATTTATCAATATAATCTGCTTCATCAGTAACAAGAATATCGCCGTTTCTATAATCACTAATGTCTCTAACAATTGCATCAAAGAGTCCTTGAAAAATAACAAAATTTACGTGAATAACTAAGATTCCAATAGTAACTGCTAAAACTGCACCAAGTAAACTTCCTTTTTTATTAAATAACATCCTTTTAGCTAATCGTAAACGATAATCCATAATACATAATTTATTGTCTGATATTTAATATCTTTCATCTATTATGTTAATATTTCAGACAATTTAATATGGTATTAGTAATTTCTATATTCTAATAGTCATTAAAAGTGATAAAATGGACAATTTAGATATGAAAATCATAGGTATGTTATTGAATAATTGTAGAGAATCTGATAGACAAATAGGCACAGCATTGGGAATAACTGGTGGTGCAGTACGTTCTAGAATTCAAAAAATGGAAAAAAAGAAGATTATTGAGAAATATTTCATTAAAGTAGAACCACCAATTTTGGGTTATGGTGTTTTGTATTTTGTTGTATCAGAAGAAAATATTGATAAAATTTTAGAGCAAGTGAGTCTTGTAGGTGAACCATTTTTTGTAGCACCATGTATTGGTGGAATAACAGTTTGCAGCATAGTAGTTAAAGAGAATTTAGAACAGAAAATAAAATTAGCAAATAAATTGATGAAAGATGTTAGAGTATTATCAATTTTTGAAGCAAAAAATCCAGGATTTAATTCAAATCTTACAAAAACAGATCTTAAAATTTTGGAAGAATTAATGAAGGATCCTAAACAGAAAATTGAATTGATTGCAAAACAT
>CALBNQ010000188.1 GCA_937896495.1 uncultured archaeon
TTTGAAACTATAGAGTATCTTACTCACGTATCTGGTGGAATGTATGAATTTTTGAATTTAATTCCTGGAACTAGTTATTCTGTTACTTATGAATATCCTTGGCCTCACCTTAATCCAATTTTCATAGAACCCACATCCGTTTCTTTTGTTTTATCTGAAGATGAAACAAGGGTTATAAATTTTGGAACAAGTCCATGTGATTATGTAAGTGGTGAATTGGTTTGTCCATCTACAGCACCATCTGATACAACTGCCCCAATCTTACAAGTTCCTGTTACTCAAAACATCACAACATTTGATGAAAATGAAAGTCCTGTTGTAACTTTTTCAGTTTCTGCAACTGATGATAGAGAAGTTGTAGATGGACCCGTATGTTCTCGTACATCTGGGGATTCTTTTTCAATTGGGACTCATGAGATTGTTTGTACTGCAACTGATGCTGCAGGAAACATCGGCACTGCAAGTTTTCTGATTGTTGTAAGTTATAGTGACGTTGACATTGTTTCTCCAATAATTACAATTCCTGAAAATATCACATTACAAATAACATCTAATTCTGGCACTTCTGTTACTTTTAATGCAACTGCAACTGATAACTTTGGAATATCTTCTTTGATTTGTACTCCGTCATCTGATCAATTATTTCCAGTCGGTGTTACATCAGTAACTTGTACTGCAACAGACACATCTGGCAATATTGCCACTGATTCATTTTTGGTCACTGTAATCAACACTGCAGCAGTTGGAGATATTACTTCCCCAACATTTACCAAGCCTCAAGACATTACACTTGATGCAACTACATCAAATGGTGCAACAGTAACTTATGATTTACCTCAAGTGACTGATAACACAGGAATCGCCTCAGGACCAACATGTACTCCAACATCAGGCTCCTTTTTCCCAATTGGTCCCACCATAGTTACCTGTACTGCAACTGATGAAGCAGGCAATCAAGGCTCTACTACATTTACTGTGACAGTATCGTCTCTAATTGCAGCACCTGTTGAGATTCCAACTAGTGTATCTATACAAGTTGGAAAACCCCATTATTCCAGTACTGAGGCAATTTTTGTTTCTGGAACTGCAACTCCTTTCACTGAGGATGATGTATCAATTAGCATTAAAGATAATTTAGAGAACCTAGTATTAGTAGAATCTTTACCCGTTGAATCCTCTGGAGTATTCACTGGAATTCTTTTCCCTAGTTCTTTGTGGAGTACAAATGGAACATATTTGATGTCTGCAGACTATGGCACATCTACAACTAGTACCTCATTTGAATTTGAATTTATTCCAACTATTATTGACAACTCTAACATTCCAACTGGAATCACACTATCTTTGGACTCTGCTCAGAAAATTTTAGGGGATAATCTAAACATTGAATCTACTTTGACTGGTGGTGCATCTGGACAATCAATAATTTTTGATGTTACAAATCCTGCAGGAAATAGTGTTTTACTACAATCACTAAACACAGATGATACAGGTTCAGTGGAGTTATCTTTGGATATTCAAAATGATTGGATTCCTGGAGAGTACACCATTACTGCAAGTGACACATCACCACTATGGGATTATTCAGTTAGTGAAACTATATCCATTGTAGCACCACTTCCAGAAATTACAGTCTCTCCAACTACATCAACTACTGAATCAGGGGATGAAATTGAATCCTATGATGCAGGGGAGATTGGATACTTTAGCACATCACTACTTTCTGAGGCAACATCGGGAGTACTAGTTACTATCAATGTAGTTGATGCAGAAGATACTACTTTGGGTGTTGCATTTTTCAAATCAGTAATCGGTAAAGGGGATTCAAACATTGTACTAGGATTTAAGATTCCAGAGGATGCAGCAGATGGAGAAGCTCAAATTTATGTCAACACGTATACTGACTGGATTGATCAAGGTGGGATTCCAATTAGTAGTGAGTTGATTTCTACGGTACATATCAATGGAATCATTACTGAATCTATTGAATCAATTAATGATGACTCTTTTGATGTAGTGATAATTCCTGCAAATGGTTCAGGTGCTCCTGGATGTGAAGAAACTGTTGAAGGGTGCTTCCTTCCACTAACTGCAACTGTAAATCTTGGAGATACAATATTGTTTTCAAATA
>CALBNQ010000189.1 GCA_937896495.1 uncultured archaeon
CCTACAATTCCTGCAACTCCGTGAACAGAACTTACATCAAGTGCATCATCAATCTTTAATTTTTCTTTGAACAACACTACACCGGAGTATGATATTACACCGATTGCAATTGCAATTACAAATGAGTGTTCAACACTTACAAATCCTGATGCAGGTGTAATTCCAGCAAGTCCTGCAATTGCACCGTTAATTGTAGCAACAACCGAAGGTTTTCCAGTTCTTATCCATGAAAGTCCAGCCCAAATTAAAGCAGAAACAGAAGAAGCTAAGTGAGTAACAATAACAGTATTTCCTGCTACACCACCTGAAGCAGATAATGCACTTCCTGCATTAAATCCAAACCATCCAAGCCATAGTAAGGATGAACCAAGCACAGCAAGAGGAATACTATGAGGAATCATTATGGCAGGACCATAATTTCTTCTTTTACCAAGTACCAATGCTGCAGCTAAAGCTGCCATACCAACACTCGTGTGAATTACAATACCACCTGCAAAGTCAACAACTCCTAGTTGTGCTAACCAACCACCACCCCAAACCCAGTGAACAAGTGGATAATAGATAAGCATAGACCATGCTGCGATAAAGATTACAAAAGAACTAAATTTCATTCTTTCAGCAATTGTACCTGTAAGTAGAAGAGGAGTAATTGCTGCAAACATTAATTGGAATTTAACAAATAACATACCAGGAATAGTTGGAGCATATTGTTCTAAAGGTGCATCAGATGGAACTCCTTTAAGGAAAACCCAATCCATACCTCCAATTAAACCAGTATCAGATTCTCCAAATGATAAACTAAATCCGAAAACAAACCACATCACACTTAACATTGCCAAGCCAAAAAAGATCTGCATGAAAATTGATGCTGCATTTTTCTTTCTCAAAAGACCAGATTCAAAGAGTCCCAATGCAGGGATCATCAACAAAACAAGACTACCAGCAATTAACATCCATGCTGTATCTCCAGAATCAAGTACCATTATAGGAAAAAATCGATTTTTAATTAATAACAATATCTAGTTATGATAATCAGATGGTAATCATTTGATTATCAAAATGAGAAATTATATTTGTGTAATTGATATGTTAACATTTAATGTTAAAAGTAGAAGTAATACTTGCAGAAAACGATGTAATGTCAATTAGTGAAGGATTAAAAAAAATTGGAATTGGTGGTCTTACTGTTTCTAAAGTTAGAGGTAGAGGAAAGAAACCAGCACCAGAACTCCATGCATCAAAAGGAAGTGAGATTTTTGTACCACAATTCACAGATAAATACAAAATCGAAGCAGTAATCCCTGAAGAAAAAGAAGATGATGTTATAGGAATTATCAAATCAAATGGAAGGATAGGTAAAATTTTCATTTCTCAAATCTTACGTTCAGTCGATATTTCTTCAGGTTCTGAAGGCGAAGAAACAATTTGGGGATAAATAGTGAAATTAATGATGAAATTCACATTAAAAAACAAATTATTTCAAAGACAAAAAATGCAACCCCTTAAACTCAAAGATATTCCAAAAGTTGCAATAATCGTTGGGATCATTATTGGACCACCCTTGATTTTTGGTTTATTCATATGAAAATATCTAAAATTTTTATAATAAAACTAGTTTTTGCAGCAGTCGGTATGACTCTATTTGGATTAGCCTTGTTTGGAGCATATATCTAATAATTAGAAATTATTGAAATTATCTTCATAAATAATAGTTGGATTCTTTAGTTGTTTTTCTAAAGTAGGAATGGATTTCATAATACAGTAGTTAACAAAATCACTAAAAGATTTTATTCTATAATCACTTCTAAGAATTTCTTTGTTTTCTTCATAAACTATTTGTAATTTGTGTAATGTAAATTTCTGTAAAGGAACAAATCTACTACGTTTAGGTAATTGAATGTGTTTTGGTTTTTTTTCAGACAAAATCTCAAGATCTTGCGTTGAATCAAGTGTATCCATATCTACAACTTCTTCCATTTCTGAAACGAAGATTTTTCCACCATGTTTTGCAGAAAGACCAGAATTATGAGAAACAATTTCAACAACTTTTCTTGCATCTTTATCTGAAACAACCATTTCAATTTTTGCTAATGGGATAGCCTTCAAACCTGTAGAACCTACACGTGAACCTTTTGATTCATCATAGATGTTACTATCATCTAAATTTCGTTTATCAATTATGAATGTCCCAATGGAATGTAAATTAGATTTGATTATAGGAAAATTTCTTCTCTTAATAATAGCCTCAATTTTCTTCATAAAAATATTTCAAATGAGGGTTATTTATGGGAAGAGGTTATTTTTAACATTAAGAATAGATTTTGATATTTAAAAGGCTGAATTAAGAAAACCTAAATTTTGACTTCCAACCTGTTTTTTTCTTTGTTGATTTTTTTGATAGATTATTTAACATTTCATACGTGATTGTAAATCCATGCCCTACCATTGTGGCATCTTTTGTATATTTCTCTTTATTAGGCACATATTCATCAGCTAAATCTCTAATTTTTTTAGTTTTTAGATTAAAGAAACGGATAGTTTTACCATTTTCAAGTTTAATTGTTGCATCACCACTTAATCCTTGAATTGAAAAATTTTCAAAGAAACGGATAGTTCCTCCATGTTTTAATTCAATAATAGAATCATAAGTTAATTTTCCTCCATAAAATAAAATTTCACGTGCAGAAATTTTTACATCATCTTCAACATTTAGAACAATAATTGTATTAGCATCAACTGAAACAGTATCTACAATATTTTCAGCAATAATTTTTCCATTAGGTGCAGAAATATGTGTTCTATGTTCCTGAATTTGATAAACTCCAACTTTTCCATCTGGATCCTCTACTCTGAATTTCCTACCATAAATATTTCCTAATACGGCATCACCATTATCAACAATTAATCGAGCACCATTTTCAATTTTAAATTTATTATCTAAAGGATTTATGAATTTAAAATCTCCAGAAGTTAAACGAATATTTGTTTGAAATTCTTTTGTCCATGAAGGACTAGTAATACTTCCTTGCATGGTTATTGAACCATCATAAGTAATACTTCCTGCCATAAAATTTCCTTTAATTGATAATGAACCATTTGCTTTTCGCTCTAATTCAATTTCACCAAGTGTTTTTGAACCAAATAATCTTGTAGCAGTTGAATTTGATTTGTTTAATTCTATAGCCCATTTTTCGGCAATTTCCATTTCTTTTGATAATTCTTGACCTAAAATCTGATTTCTTCTTTTGACATCAGATTCTGTTTCCTCAGAATATACTCTTGAACTTCTTCGTTTTTCAATATCTGTTTCAGGATATTTTTTACCTATTTTGAGATCTTCATAGGCTTGTTTAATTTTAATAAATTGTTCGTTTTCTCCTCCACGATCTGAGTGAAATTGAAGAGCTAATCGCCTAAATGCATCTCTAATTTCTTTTGTTGTAGATCCCTCTACAATTCCTAGAATATCATAATTGTTCTCAACCATTCATTATATCAACTAGAGTAATTTTTTTGATTCCTATACTTGTAGGTTTTTACACATAAAATTTAGTATCAACTAATTTTTCTTTGATTTACTTAAAGCAATCAATGCAATAATGATTCCAATAAAACCAACACCAAGACCTGTATATCCTAAATTATTTTGTTGTTTTATTTCTTCTAGGTTTTTTACAGATTCCTTCAAATCATTCATGTTTGAAATAACTGTTGTATGACCATCAATAATTTGATTTAATGTCAAATCTGATGGTTCTGGAAATTCAATGTATGAACGTTCATCGACTTTTGGTGGATGCATGG
>CALBNQ010000190.1 GCA_937896495.1 uncultured archaeon
AAGTTATTGATGCGTAAGGAGTGATTAAAGAAGTTTCATAAACATAATCACGAATTTTATTTCCTGCTTTAGAATAATCACCTTCTAAACAAATACTAACACTCAATCCTTTTTTTGCAACTTCTTTTGTTGTGTGCTTTACAATTACAGGTTTGTTTTTTTGAATATCTAATAATATTTCAAATTGATTTTGAATTTTTGCATCTGAAGAACTTTTTACCGTTACAGGTTTGTTTGTTGTAATTTGTCCATACAAAATTGCCATTGTTGCACCAAGACCAAACATACCTCTTGCTTGTTTTAATCCAAATTTAGAACCATACAATACAGTTCCAAATGCAAGTGGAATATGTTCTGCATCAATACCAGGCCCATTATCTTTTACTGTCAAAATGTAGGGTTTAGGATCTGGTTTATCAGGCTCAACAGCTTTAATTGTAAGGTGAACATCAGGAAGAATTCCTTTCTGATCACATGCATCCAATGCATTCTCAACAAATTCTCTGACTGCAGTGTATAATGAACGTGTAGGATTACTAAATCCTGCAAGATCACGATTACGATAAAAAAACTCACTAGGAGATATTTGATTAAAATTTTCTTTAGAAGACATCCTGATTTTCCCACAATAATGCTTTATCTGCTTTTTCTCTTCTTCTAGCAGCTTCTAGTTTATTGTAAACTGGACCATGCATACTACCGCTACAAAGTGAAGCTATTGCATCTACTGCCAAACGTAATTGATTTGGTTCACCAATTATTCCAACAGTTCTGCCATAAACAGAAATTGTTGCACCAGTTAGATTTTCCATGTTTAATCTTGCAGTTCCATTTTCACCAATAATTCTTCCCTTAATTCTTTCAATTTGATCAGGAGACTTGCCACCAAACTCACGTAAATCAATTATGTGTAAACTGTTTTCTCCACGTAAAAGACGTAATGAATTTTCTGGTGAAAAACCTCTACCCATAGCAGAGACAATTTCAACAGCTTTAAACGGACTGATATTTCCGTCAATTTTATCACTAGTAATCATTACTTCACCGGTTTCACTATCAATATTCAAATCAACATGACATTTTTTTTCAATTTGATGTTTTGTTTTACCAGATTTTCCTATGAT
>CALBNQ010000191.1 GCA_937896495.1 uncultured archaeon
ATTGTAGAACCTGAACCAATTGTAGAACCTGAACCAATTGTAGAACCTGAACCAACATGCGGTGCAGGAACTGAATTGGTAAATGGAATTTGTCAAGTCATAAAGATTGAAGAACCTACTGAAAAAGGTGGTGGTTGTTTAATTGCAACTGCAGCATATGGAACCGAATTAGCACCTCAAGTTCAATTCTTGAGAGAAATTAGAGATAATACTGTAATGAGTACTGGAACAGGTGCATCATTCATGACTGGATTTAATCAAGTATACTATTCATTTTCCCCATACATTGCAGATCTTGAACGAGAAAATCCTATAGTTCAACAAACAGTTAGAGCGTTGATCACTCCTATGATTTCTAGTCTATCTATTATGACTTTAGCTGAATCAGGAAATGAAGCAGAAGTTCTAGGATTGGGAATATCTGTTATTGCATTAAACTTGGGAATGTATATTGCTGCACCTGCTGCAATTGGATTTGCAATCAACAAACAAATTAAATCTAGAAAATAGTTATTTTCAATTTTATTCTAGTAGGTTATTATACTGAAACTGTTCATATTGTTATATGCATATTGAGTATGAGGAATTTGAAAATATCGAAGATTTTTTTATGTATATGGCATCTGCAGCTCCTCCAATGAAAAATACTATGCCAATTAATTCTTACAAAGGTTTTGTCATGTCATTTATCCCACTAAGTCCATCAACTGGTGAAACCTATCTTATGCTTTTTGCAAAGGGTTCATTAGATTCTGGAATTTATGAATTTGATGTTTCCTCAAAATCTTACAAAAAAGTTGAAGGTGTGGAAAGAGCAGATAAAGTTTATTTCGTTTCTATTATACCAAAAAGAAATACTATAGCCGATATTGCTATTGAAAATCTATAATTTTTTAGTTTGAATTTTTGGTGAAGTAACAGATCTACTTCTAGCATATTTGTCAATTATTTCATCTGGTGTTCTACCGTTGAAGAGATCTTTACACAATCCTCTAAGGTATCTCATAATTGCCCAAGTACCTGCTTTAAGAATACCATACATGAAAACCTGCATTGGTTTCCCATATGTTTTGTTTCTTAGAATTATTGGAATAATATCATTAATGACTCGCATGTTATTTTCCCAACATTTCCAAAATAATGTAAATTGAGCTTCATTGAGATTTCCAAAATGCATTGAATTTTTTTCACTGAAATCCTGATAAAGTAGAGGTGCTACTAACCCTCTAAAATTCATCTCTCTAAAATCACTCATCATATCAATTGTATATTGAACATCATCAGGTGTCTCATCTGGCCATCCGATGATGATTGTGGCTGCTGGGAACCAATGATTTTCATTTAAAATTTTTGCTCCTTCTCTAACGACACTTCCCCACTCTTCTGATGAAAACGGTCTTGTTTTAACACCTAAATGTTTTTTCACCATTGATGGTGCAACAGTTTCAATTCCTAAATTGGTTGCAAGCCATCTCCCAGTTTCATCTTGTTTGTTGACATGTGAAATTTGTTGCATCAATTTTGGATCAGCTGCAACTGCTGAAAATGTCATATGAGTTGTTCCGATAAAATTAGCTCCTAATCCTTTTAGACCCTTCCATAAATCAACAATCGCATCTCTATTTGGAACAAAATCTCTATTATCACATCCATACAGTAACATCTCGTCGGAATGTAACCATACTGAATCAAATCCATAATCTAAATTGGTTTTTGCTTCATACTGTAATCTCCCCAATGGTAAATCTTTTTTTGATCTTTTATTAACATCACAAAAGTCACATCCACGACCACATCCTCTCATTGCTTCAATTAACGAATTAATTGTAGGTCCTTCAATAACTGGAATATTTTCTAAATTTCTAACAAAACAATGCATTAGTTCTGGTGCATCATTTTTTTCTAAATCTTGGAACAAATCTACTGCTAATTCATCAGCTTCACCTACAACCACTGTATCAATTCCGTGAATTTTCATTCTGTCTGATTTTGCCAACTCCCATGCACCGTTACCTCCAACCACCACTTTGAAATCATATTTCTTTTTGAGTTGAATAATACTTGCACACATTTTTTTGAATTTCATTGCAACATATGATAATTTTTCAGGTGACATTGTAGTTGTCACTGGTGCCATTCCTAATGGGTCCATTACATTAATCCCTACAACTTTAGTATCTGGACCAATTGATTTTTCTAACATTTCTGGATGTGCCATGAAAATTTCATCTTTTTTATATCCTCCTTGAAGTAGTGAACTTTCTACCCTTCGTAATCCAACTTGTGCAACTTTTACTTCTCCTGTTATTGGATCTGTTTCAACTGAAGGACAAAAAACTTTATCAAAAACCCATTCAGGTAATACTTCATATGGTCCACATGCAATAAATCCATAAAGAAAATTTCCTCTATAATTTGTCATTAAACTACGATCAGCAGTAAGTACAACACGTTTGCCAGCCAACTGTAAAGTTTCGTTAAAGTATGTTATATATCATTTACGAGAATGAGTGAATTATTTTTTTAAATTTTTGTTTGAAATCTTTTTTGATTTTTTTTTACAGCTCTGTTGGCAATGTTTGCAGCTATTCCTCCTGCTGCTATTCCATTATCTATGTTAACCACTGATAATCCTAACGAACAGCTTTGAAGCATCGATGCAAGTGCAGTAATCCCTTTCCCTCCATATCCATACCCTGCTGAAATTGGAATTCCTATAATTGGAATATCTACCATGGAAGAAACAAGAGTGGCTAATGCTCCCTCCATTCCAGCAGCAACTATTATACAATCAACATCCTCAGAAATCATTTTTTTTAAAACTGGAAATATTCTTTGAATTCCTGCAACTCCTACGTCATAACTTGTAAAACATTTACAATTCATTGCTTCACAGATTAACCTTGATTCTTCTGCAACTCCTACATCTGATGTACCTGCTGTAATTATTCCTACTTTCCCACCTTGAAATTTAATATGTTTTTTAAATAATAATATTGTTGATGAATTTTTTCCAGTTTTGATCTTTACTTTTAGTTTCTTTGCAAATATTTTTATTTTTGAATAATCATCTTTTTTGATTCTTGAAACTATTACAGAATTTGTTTTTTCTAATATTTTTTTAATGATTTTTTTAATCTCATCTAATTCTTTAGTTTCTGCAAATATTATTTCTGGAATCCCTTTTCTCATTCTTCTATTGATATCAATTTTTGCAACATTTTCTATTTCCTCAATTGAGTATAACGACAAAAGTTTTTTTGCTTGATTAGTCGAAATTTTCCCTGTTTTCAATGATTCTAAAATATCATAAATTTCCAACAATATTTTTTCTTTGTTTAGATAAAAAAATGCTTAGATCTCAATTCCTGATATTGCATTTTTCACATTTGCAACCCCTTTCTCAAACATTTGTTTTTCATCATCATTTAGATCTAATTCTATAATCTTCTCTACACCTTTCTTTCCAATTATTGCTGGAACGCCAATTGTTACATCTGAATGACCATATTCTCCATCAAGAGGTGTTGCGACTGGTATCACTTGTTTTCTATCTCTTACTACTGATTCTACAATTGCAGAAATTGCATTTCCTGGTGCATGAACTGTGGCACCTTTTAATTCAATAACTTTAGCTGCAACTTGTTTTGTGTTGATTACTAATTCATCTAATTTCTCTTTTGGAAGCATGGTCGATAAAGGAATGCCTGAAACAGAAGAAAATCTTGGTAATGGTAACATGTTTTCACCGTGTTCTCCAATTACTAAACCTCTTATGGAATCCCTTGAATGCCCAGTTGCTTCATGAATAAATTGTCTGAATCGTGATAAATCTAACATCCCCCCCATGCCAAAAATCCTACTTCTATCGAATCCTGAAACTTTGTGAGTTATGTGTGCCATAGGATCAAGTGGATTTGTTACTGGAATAATCATAGAATCATCTGCATATTTTTTGACATTTTCTACAACGCTTTTTACGATTGTTGCGTTAATTTTCAAAAGATCCATTCTAGTCATCCCTGGTTTTCTTCCAGAACCTGCAACTACGACAACAATATTTGATCCTTTCATGTCTGCAAAATCATTAGAGCCTTTTACCTCCACATCTATCCCTTGTTCAGACAACATGTGATTGATATCCATGGCTTCTCCCTGTGGGAGCCCTTTAGCTACATCTAATAGTAATATTTGATCGTCTAATCGCTTTAATGCTGAAAATAAAGCCGCATCTCCTCCAACTTTCCCAGATCCTATAATTGTAATCATAAAATTTGTTGTTAATTTTCAATAATTAAATCTAATGAAATTCATAAATTTTTAGACGAATTTATAAGCATTTTTAGTAATTTTCAATCATGGTTATTGTTATTGATCCTCAGATAGCTGGAATTTCTGGAGATATGCTTCTCTGTTCTTTGGTAGATTTGGGAGCAGATAAAAATAAAATAATATCCGGAGTTAAAACATCTGAAAAATTTTTGTCTAACTCGACAATCAAAAAAATCGATTTTCAAAAAATTCAAAAACATGGTATTCAATCAACACAATTAATCTTAGAACTTGTTGAAAGTGTTCATGAGCGAAAAGGTTCCGAAATTAAAAAAGCAATAATTGATTCAGTAAATACTCTTGAATTATCTAAAAAAGGAAAATCTTTTGCAGTATCCTGTATTGATCTTTTAATTTCATCTGAATCAAAAATTCATGGAATTCCTGAAGATTCTGTTCATTTTCATGAAGCATCTAGTATTGATACTCTGATTGATGTTATTGGTATCACAATTGCTTTAGATGATTTAAAATTTTTTGATGAAAAGATTACTTGTCTGCCAATTTGTGTTGGTGGTGATTCTGTTACTTTTTCTCATGGAACTATGTCTAATCCTGCAAGCGCTATTCTTGAAATTTTTAAAAATTCCAATTTAATCATTAAAGGTAGTAATGTAAACGATGAATTGACTACCCCAACTGGTGCCTGTATTTTATCAACTCTTACTAAAAACGCCATTGATTACTATCCTTCAATGAAAATTAACTTAATTGGATATGGTGCAGGACAAAAGAATTTTGAATCTTTTTCAAATGTTTTAAAAATTGTCAAAGGTTCTGAAAATGATTTTGAAGTTGATTCTGTAAAAATTCTTGAAACAAATGTAGATGATGTTTCAGGAGAAATTTTAGGAAACTTGATTGAGAAACTTATGAAAAAGGGTGCAAAAGATGTGTCGATTTATCATGGAATCACAAAAAAAGGTAGACCCACAAATCTTGTATCTATAATATGTAATGATATTAATGTAAATGAAATGGTGGATATTTTGATTCTTGAAACTGAAACATTGGGAGTAAGAATTTCTGAATCAAATAGATTCATTGTTCCCCGTACAACTCATGAAACTTCTTTAATGATTGAAGGTCAATCTTTTAAAATACATTACAAAAAATCTTTGTTTAAAGGAAAAACTAATTTTAAAATAGAATTTGATGATTTGAAGAATATTTCTTCTTTAGTTGATAAATCACTTAATGAAACAAATTCTATATTGAGAAAAGAAATTAAAAGATTAGAGAATTTATGATGGAAAAACTCCATGAATTGGAAAATTGGTTTGAAGATAAACATAAAGTATTCATTGCTTTGTCTGGTGGAGTCGACAGTGCACTTGTTGCATATGCTGCATATCAAAAATTAGGCAATCATGCTATTGCAGTAACTGCTGATTACAAAACCTTGTCTGCAGAAGAATTACGTACTGCTAAACAAATTTGTTTCGAGATCGGAATTGAACATATTTTATTAGATTATGATGAACTTGAAAATCCCGATTTCACAAAAAATGATTCTAGTAGATGTTTTTACTGTCGATTGGAATTAGGAGATCATTTAATTGAATTGGCAAAAAAACATGATGTTCAAACCATTGTTGATGGAACAAATCTTGATGATTTGGGTGATTTTAGGCCTGGGATTAAAGCGCTTAAACAAAATGGAATTAAAAGCCCTCTTGTTGAAACTAATTTTTTTAAATCACAAATTCGTAATGTAGCAAAGTCTATTGGATTGTCTATTTTTGATAAACCATCCAATTCTTGTCTTGCATCTCGAATTCCTTGGGGACAGCAAGTTACTGCTGAAAAATTAACTAGAATAGAATTGGGTGAAATTTTTGTTAAACAACTTACAAATGTAAAACAAATTAGAGTGCGTGACAATTACGGTTCTGCAAAAATCGAAGTTGATAAAAATATGCTTTCTGTATTTAGTAATGAAATTTTAAAACAAATTACTGAAAAATTAATTTTGATTGGATTTTCTACAGTTGAAATAGATCCAGAAGGATATAAACCCGGAAAAATCAATATGATTGCAGATTGATATATCTAGATAATGCGGCATCAACAAAAATTCATGATGATGTACTGGATACTATGATTCCATACCTCAAAGATCAATTTGGTAATCCCTCATCAATTCATCGTTATGGTAGATTTGCACGTAAAGCAATGGAAAAATCAAGAAAACAGATTGCATCTTTAATCAATGCTGATCCTTCTGAAATTTTATTCACTTCTGGAGGTACCGAATCAAACAATACTGCATTAAATGGAATTGTCCTGAAAAAATCCTCTGGTCATATAATTACATCTTCAATTGAACATGATGCAATTTTAGAACCATGTAAAAAATTATCCAATTTTGGATTCTGTGTGGATTATATTCCTGTTGATACTTTTGGCATGGTTAATCCTATGGATGTCGAAACCAAAATTACTGAAAATACTCGTCTGGTGTCAATTATGTTTGGAAATAATGAAGTTGGAACTATTCAACCAATATCTGAAATAGTTAAAATTTGTCATTCCCATAATGTTCTTTTTCATACTGATGCAGTTCAAGCAGTCGGAAAAGTTCCGATAGATGTTAAAAAATTAGATATAGATTTGATGTCTATTTCATCCCATAAACTCCATGGTCCAAAAGGTATTGGTGCGTTATATGTTAAAAATGGGATTGATATTGATCCTGTAATTTTGGGGGGTGGTCAAGAAAATGGATTACGATCTGGAACTGAAAATGTAGCAAATATTGTTGGATTTGGAAAAGCATGTGAAATTGCTAAAATCAATCTTTCTGAAAATATATCTTATATGAATAAACTTCGCATATCTTTGATTGAGAAAATACGTGACGAAATCCCTAAATCTACTCTTAATGGTCACCAAAAATTCCGTTTACCCAATAATGTACATTTTACATTTCTTGGTATTAATGGTGAGGATTTGATTATAAAATTAGATGAATATGGAATTGCAGCATCTACTGGTTCTGCATGTTCTGTACATACTCAAAAGGCCTCTCATGTTTTACAATCTATGGGTTTTTCGTTTGAGCAAATTACTGGTTCTTTGCGATTAACTGTAGGAATTTTTAATGATGAAAAAGAAATTGTTCAAACAGTTGATATTCTTAAAAAAATAATCCATGAATTATGTTTAGTTTCACCATTTAAAGAATAATATTCTTTTATTTTTGAAAATTAATTTTTCAATTGGAATTTCTTTCGACTAATCAAAACTGTTGATAAAATACCTATCATCAAAATTATCATTGTGATGGTTCCAAATTCTGGAATTACATATGTGCCAATAATTTCTATGTTTGAATCCCCTGGTTCAAACTCTATTGTTATCACTCTTGATTCTGAAAATACCATTGATTCTTGATATGATACTTCTACACCGTCGATTAAAATTATGAATACCTCATCTTTACCATTCTGTTTTTCAGCACCTATGAATTCTCTTGGTAAATCAATTATAATTACGCCGTCATTGAGTGCTTCAATTTTTATAACTAATCCAAAGATATCTGAATCAACTATGATGTCTTTAAGATTTCCTCCTTTGATGGTATATTTTACATCAAATGTTCCTTGATTTATTGTATCTACTTCAAAAATAGTTGAAGTTTCAATTATTTTTGATTTTGGTGTATAATTGAATATAGTTTCTGCAATATTATTCTGACCGTATAATACTTTTATTGTATATTCTCCTTGGTTCTTCCATAACGGACCTTCTGCAC
>CALBNQ010000192.1 GCA_937896495.1 uncultured archaeon
GAATAAAACAATGATGGATATTTTGGCATGCCCAATTGATAAAAATCATCCTTTGGAGTTATTTGAAATAAATCAACAAGATAATGTAGTATCTGAAGGTGCATTATTTTGTTCTAAATGTGATAGATTTTTTCCAATTATCGAAGAAATTCCAATTATGTTGCCTGATGAATTAAGAGATAAAAAGCAAGAAATGGAATTTCTAAAAACAAACAAAGAAAAATTACCTGAAAAAATTATTACAAAGGCAAACCCATGGCATTTGTAAGATAATGATTACTAATTTTATTTCAGAAAAAGCAAAAATTGGAAATAATGTCTCAATTTGGCATTTTACATATATTGGTGATAATGTAGAAATTGGTGACAACACAAAAATTGGTTCTCTTGTACATATTGATTATGATGTGAAAATTGGTGACAACACAAAAATTGAAGGTTCAGTATACATACCACCACTTTCAAGAATTGGAAAAAATGTATTCATTGGTCCTGCAGCTGTTCTAACAAATGATCCATTTCCAATGTGTGACAAAATGATTGGGGTGACAATAAAAGATAATGTTGTGATCGGTGCACGTGCAGTGATTAAAGCAGGGGTGACAATTGAAAAAAACAGTGTGGTTGCAATGGGTGCAGTAGTAACAAGAGATGTTCCTGAAAATTCAGTCGTGATTGGTTCTCCGGCTACAATTAGATACACAAGAAAAGAGTATGATAAAAAACAACTAAAATGGAAAGAAAGTTAAGATTTAATTTCTTTTCTAAAAATCCAGTTTTTTATCTTTAATAAAATTAAGATCCACATTACAACTAAAATCATTGCAATGACTGCTTTAATTATCGATGCAATAAATAAATTCAAATCACCAAATCCTGTTACTTCAATTGGGCCAAGTAAAGTAACCAAAATACCACCTCCAATTAAAAGGAGAATCCACATTGCAAACAAAAACCCAAAAAGACCATAGTTCATAGTGATACACCCATCAAAAACGCTGTAATTACAGCCAGGATTCCTGAAAATATGGTCAATTTGAATATTGTAAATCCAACTTGCTTTTCAGATAATGGTCCTCCTGCAAGAATTAATCTTACCAAAGTTATTGGAGCTGTTTTATCATCAGTTGCTTTTAGTTTGAAATCTTTAGTGTGTTCTACAGGTTTACCTTTAACTTGTCTATGCTCTACAATTTTCTTTACACTTGAAAGGAACAAAAAGGAATTGATTACAGCAGGCAGTAATGCAATAGCTGCAATGATTTCCACACCCCCAACTATTGCTATACTTCCATACATTGCTCCAAGAGTTAGGGCTCCTGAATCACCAGGAAATATTTTGGAAGGAATCTTATGATATTTGTAAAATGCTAATGAAACAAATCCTAGAGGTAAACTAACAACTGCAATTTCATAATTTTGTATTATGAATAAACAAAGGGATAACGAAAAACTTGCTATCACCATAAATCCACTTGCAACCCCATTTAGAA
The DNA here is from genome assembly GCA_937896495.1 of uncultured archaeon. Taxonomy (GTDB): domain Archaea; phylum Thermoproteota; class Nitrososphaeria; order Nitrososphaerales; family Nitrosopumilaceae; genus Nitrosopumilus. The sequence goes on from CALBNQ010000192.1 coordinate 1,494, forward strand.
CATCAATAGAATTAATTGTGTTTCCAGTAATTGGAATCATAAAAAGTATCAATACTAAATATAATGCAGGGATTTGTAC
>CALBNQ010000193.1 GCA_937896495.1 uncultured archaeon
GTATGTATTAGTTCATCTCTTCTCAAAGGTATTGTAATATTTGATTGAGATATCACAACTGTCTGATTTGTTAAAGATTTGAGATACATCTCAATTCGCTGTTCTGATTCATTATACACAGAATGGTGTGCAAAATTATTCAAATCAAAATCTGCATCCAACTCATCATTGATTCTAGATAACACATTGAGATTAAATGCAGCAGTTACGCCTTTTGAATCATTATAAGCTGATTCTAAAATGGAATAATCCTTTACCAAATCCAGTCCAATTAAAAATAAATCTCCGGATTTCATTGTGGAGTGAATTTTTTTCAAAAATTGTACACCGTTCTCAGGGGGAAAATTACCATAGCTTGATCCTAAAAATATTATCAAATTCTTTTTCATGTCATAATTTTTGAGAAATTCCAATCCTCCTTCATAAGTATCAATTATTCCTGTAATGTGCAAATTCTCATAGTAAGATTGTAAGATTTCAGAGGATTCAGCCAAAATATCAGAAATATCAATCGGGAAATATTCCATTTTACTTTGAAATTTCTCAAAAATATCCAAAATTAATCGTGTTTTTGTAGAGGAGCCACTTCCTAACTCAACTAAACGAAATGATTCATCCAAATATTCAAGCAAATCCTCTTGTAATTGCTCTAAAATACTAATTTCTGTTCGTGTAGGATAATATTCAGGAAGTGAACAAATTTTCTCAAAGAGTTCAGAGCCTTTAATGTTGTAGAAGAATTTTGGAGAGATGAATTTTTTATCTCTACTCAGACTAGATTTGATTTCATCTGCAAATGAATTCTCAATTTTTGTAGCATGAGGTTTGAAATACTGTAATTTGTCATCTAGTACATATTTTTTATAATTAAGGTGTAGAGTAGAATCACTCAAGTAACTACGATTAATTTCTAGTTACCATAAGTGTCTTATCCCAATTCGTATGATCAAAGATATTTCTTGATATACAGGTATGAAATAATATTAATGAGAAGTAAAATATCATGAGTGAAATATTACGAGTTGAGCATTTAACAAAACACTTTACAAAAAAAGGAATTTTTGGAAAAATATCAGAGACAGTTAGAGCAACTGATGATGTATCATTTGTATTAAATCAAGGAGAAGTGTTAGTATTAGCAGGAGAATCAGGATCTGGAAAATCAACTATTGCTAAACTGATTTTAAAGTCAATCGAGTCAGATTCTGGAAAAATTTTCTTTGAGAATCAAGAAATTACAAACAACAAAGAAAATTTAAAAAAAATTAGAATGAATACACAAATGATTCATCAAGATCCATATGACTCAATCAATCCAAGAATGAAAGTTGGCGATATCATATCAGAACCGTTAGAGATTCACAAAATGGGGAACAAATCTCAAAGAAAAAACAGAGTACTTGAAGTGTTACGAGAAGTAAAATTAGAACCAGCAGAAGATATTGTAAAAAAATATCCCCACATGTTATCAGGAGGACAAAGACAAAGAGTAGTACTTGCAAGAGCACTTTCTGTAAAACCCAAAATCATCCTAGCTGATGAACCAGTATCGATGCTTGATGTATCAATTAGGGCAGAGATGTTAGAATTAATGCAGCAATTACAAAAAAAATACAATATTTCATTTATTTACATCACACATGATTTGGCAACTGCCAGGTATTTTGGTCAAAGAATTGCCATTTTGTACATGGGGAAAATTGTAGAGATTGGAGCAATTGATACAGTATTACAAAGCCCAAAACACCCATACACTCAGGCACTAATTGATGCAATATCAAGTCCAGATCCTGAAAATTTACACAAAATAAGAAAAATTAGAATCAAAGAATCTGATGATGAAAATGTGTATGAAGGGTGTAGATTCAGGACACGATGCCCATATGCATTTGATAAATGTGAAAAAGAACCCAACCTGGAAAAGATTTCAGAGAATCAATATTCAGCATGTTTTGCAGATATTGAATAGAAACAAGTCACAATACAAAATTAACTAGTTTTAACAGAAGGTATTCGTTTATCTTTATACACTACAACATTGGATACACCATTTTTTGGAAATACACCATAAATCAGCTTGGCTTTTTGGATGACTGAATCTTTTAGAGAAACCATTATGAATTGACTTTCATGTGAACGCTCTTCTAAAATATTTGAAAGTTTTTCAGCGTTTGGAGCATCAAGGTGTGCATCAACTTCATCAAAGAGGTAAAACGGTGATGGGTTTAATTTTTGTAAAGCCAATACAAATACAATAGCAGCTAGAGTCTTCTCACCACCACTAATGGATGTAGATTCTCTTTTTGGTTTATTTGGGAATTGAATGATGTATGAAATACCAGAAGTGAAAATTTCATCTTCATTTTCAAGTTCTAACCAAGCGTTTCCACCAGTCATCTTGTTGAAAATTAAACGGATTTCTTTATCTACTGTATCAAATGCATTAAGGAATGTTTGTCGTTTGTCTTTTTCAATATCTTCAATGAATTTGTAAATACGATTTCGTTCTTCCTCAAGGGAATTCTTTCGTGTAGACATTGAACGGTACCCATAAGATACATCCAAGTATACTTCAGGTGCTTTTGCATTTAATGAATTAAGTGATTGTAGTTCAGCAGTAAGTCCTTGGACAATTGCAGATACATCAAATGTTTCCATATTTTTATCAAAACCATATGCAGTAAGAAGTTGTTTTAATCCTGTCTCACGTTCGATTAAATCATGCAAATCACG
>CALBNQ010000194.1 GCA_937896495.1 uncultured archaeon
TATCACAATTTACTTTTAACATGCTTTTCGATTTTTATCATCATTTATTTCTATATACATTTTTAATGATGATGTTTAGTTGTTTGTAATTATGTTTCATTCTTCTTCTGATTTTGATAATAATGATTTTGAAGATGATTTTGATGATGAATTTGAAGAAATAGATGATTAGATACTTAATCCAAAATTATCTGCAAAATTTGTAAATGAGTAATATGCTTGTAAAAATTCTCTACCGTTTTGACTGATTTTGTATTTCTTTGATCCTTGTGATTCTATTCGTTCTAAGAGACCTTGAGACACTAGTGTTTTTAATAAATTTGAAATTCTGGAATGAGATATGTTTGCTTTCCTAATTAGATATGTTACTGTTGCTCCATTCTCATCTTGAAGATCATCTCTAGTTGTTGATAAAATTTCTCCAATAATTTTCATTTGTGTCCTATATTCTGCCATTTGTTAATTGAAATTACTTTAAATTTCTATGATAGACCATTGAATTTTTTCAATATACTAAAAAGATAAAAGAATTTGACACATTTTTAATTATTGTGCCTAGTTTGAATTTATTCAAAATCTCCATCAAATTTTATTTTTGTTAAAGGTACTTTGCTCACCGGAATGAACAATGCTATCAAGCCTGCGATTTTAATTATCATTGAAATTGGATATAGAATTGATTCTGGGAAAACAAAGGAATACCATCCTAAAAATTCTCCTAATGCTAAAAATGACAATCCTATTGAAACTGAAATTGCACCTTTATTCTTATTTTCAAAATATGATAACATTGTTTCAATGGCACCATATGCCAATAGTATGAATGAGACAGATCTGAAAATATGTTCTAACTGAATTGATGATACTAGAAATAAAGGAAAAAATCCTATAGATCTGAAATAATTTGATTTTGGGAAAAATGATTTTATGCTATGTGAAAATGCAATAAAAAAATAACCTATTGTTTGAATTGCAATTCCAAGAGTTTGAATCCACCTTTCAATACTTCCTGATTTGAAAACAAAGTCTTCTACCATATATCCTGCCCATATTACAAAAAAACCAAAACTTATTGAAAAAAATGCTAATGTTAATCTAAATAGTGTTGGACTCCCTGTGTTTCTAAATCCAATTAATGACATTGTTCCAATAGCAAACCCTACCAAAAATCCTATCAAGTTGAGTATATTCTCTAACAAAAATTCCAAGTATGGTTAGTATTGTGTTTATCTAATTATTTTAATCTGATGAATGATTTCATTCTTTTGTTAATCCCATTCATCTAGTGAACCTGCTGTTTGACCTTCTGTACTACCTGTATAGTCACCTAAAATATCTGAGTATTTTGATTCATTATGTGCTACAAATTTAATATATTCTCCATAACTCATATCCAAATCACAAGTTCCACATTTTACCGACGAGTAATCCATTGTTAGTTCAGCATCCTCTTTGCACTTTGGACATTTGATCTTCATGCCCCACTACATCTCTGATAATTATTATTGTTTTACATTCAAAAAAAGATAAAAGTAGTTCATTATTGTAATTTTTTTATGAGTCGAATT
>CALBNQ010000195.1 GCA_937896495.1 uncultured archaeon
AACTGATGTAGATGAAGATGGTACATACGAATACAAATTTCGTGCAAGAAATATTGATGGAGATTCAGTAGTTAACGTCTACGAAGGTGATTATGAAATTAAAATCTTCAAATCAGTACAAATCACAGGTCAAAATCTAATTTAATTTGTCTTTACTAATTCTAATGTTTTATCTACCATTTCGTTTAATCTAGATTTTACATCATCACTTGTAATTTTTCCATCTTCAATATTTTCTGCTGGTGTATAAACTGCAATTGGGTTTGTTATGACTCTGAAATATGACATTAATTGTGTAAATAAAGTTTGGACGTCTCCAAAGCTAATCATTCCGCCTGCCACTATTGCCATTCCTGCAACTTTTCCCTCTGTTTCCTTATAACTGACAAATTCGAAAATATTTTTCAATGCTGCACTAAACATGGAATTGTAAACTGGGATTCCAACTAACCAGACATCTGCTTCTGTAATATCTTTTGCAGCCTGCGAGGTTTTCTCATTATAGTTAATACCCCATCCTCTGTACATTTCATAATCATCGTCTGCTAAGTTGATGAATTTTACTTCGACATCTTTCTGATTTACATAATCTAGAACATGTTTCATGATTATCTGCGTATTTCCATCCTTTCTTGGACTTCCAGACAACACAACCACTTTCATAATTATTCTCAATATCAGACGTAATTTAAGTAATAAAAAGCGGGCTCGGAGGGCTTCGATCCCTCGACCTGTAACTTAGGAGGCTACCACGCTATCCATGTTTCGCATCAAATTGATTCTGCGCCACAAGCCCAGAAAAAAAATATCTTTTAATTATTTAAGCGTATCAAGATTTTCTTTGATCATTTTTTGAATACTATCCCAATTCTCATGTTTTTTATTATTCCATTTTTCAAAATATACCACGTCTTTTAATTCAAGTCTTGGTAACCATCCTGAAGTTTGAAGATCTGGTTTATCTGCAAAATCATTAACATAACCTAAACATAAGTATGCTACAGGAATTACATGTTCTGGAATATTTAGTACTTTTTTAAGAATATCATTTGATAGAATACTTACCCATCCTAATCCTATCCCTTCTACCCTCGCTGATAACCACAAATTTTGTATCGCACAACAGACACTGTATAATCCTGCTTCAGGAATACTTGATCTACCAATAACAAATGGACCAAATTTTGTTGGATCATATGTTACACACAGATTTATGGGTGATTCTAAAATACCTTCAAGTTTGAAAGAGAGATATTTTGATTTTTTTGGTTCATCTATTAACTGAGATGCTTTCTTTTTCTCTTCTTCAAAAGAATCTTTTATTTTCTGCTTTGTTTTATTGTTTTTTATTAAAATAAAATTCCATGGTTGAGAAAATCCAACTGATGGTGCATGATGTGCGGCTTGGAGAATTTTTGATAAAATTTCATCTTTAATTGGTTTTGAAATGAAATGAGATCTTACATCTCTTCTTGAGTATATTGCTTTGTAGAAACCATTTTTTTCATTTTCACTAAAATTATCTGTCAATTTTCGTCCTTCTTTGAATTTACAAATCATTTCTTTTGTTAAACGTTAATAATGTCTGCAATTTGTTTTGTATTTCAATGGGCCTGTAGTCTAGCTGGTTAGGATACCGCCTCGACATGGCGGTGATCATGAGTTCGAATCTCATTAGGCCCACTTTTTATTTATAATTCAGATTTGAATTCTTTTTCAATTACGGTCCAAGTTGTTTGAGTAGTGATAACTCCTTCAACACCAAATTTTTCAATTTTATTGTTAATTATATCTTGAAAAGTTTTTGTTTCAATTTCTGATTTGTCTAACACAAAAATATTTTTTAATGGAATTTCAGTATTTGGGAAAAATGATGCCCTTCCTGGCATTGAAACATCTTCTGTAGAATATTTTCCAGAACCTAGAAAAATTCCATCAGCATAAAGATCGTACTGAATTACTGAAACTGTAAATGTAGTATCACTTGGATTGTTTACAAGAAATGTAATGTTTAATCTTATTTGATCTTCAATTTTATTCTCAATTAATTCAACATTTGCTAATTTAATTTCTGCTTGTTCAAGTTTTTCATTATCTAAACTTGCATAGAAAACAATTCCTCCCATCATGGCAAAAACACCAGCTATTGCAAGGTAGACTGTCATTTTGCTTTGGAGTGCCATTTCATTGATACCAAATTATGTACAACTAAAAAACGTTGTCAAGATCCAAATACATAATATTTGATGTAAAATATGATAATTAATGAGTGCACTAGAACAAGCTCTTCTTACTTGGATTCATTTAATCTCTGCTGCTATTTGGGTTGGAGGTTCTCTTTTTATTGGAATTGTATTTTCTCCGTTGTTAAAAACAATGACAAATTCTCTTGAAGAAAGAATGCAAATTATGATTCGTGTTGGAAGACGATTTAACAAAATTGCTGTTCCATCATTAATAATTTTGATGGCAACTGGATTGTATAGTTCTCATGTATTACTTGGAAAACCTGAACTTCTAATTGCAACAAGTTATGGCATATTTTTAATCATTAAGATATTTCTTGTTATTGCATTAATCATCATATACATCATTCATGTTAGAGTAATTCGCAAAGATGTTGAAGATAAGATAATGTCGAATCAGATGTCAGAAAAACAAATTCAAAAATTAAGAAAAAAGATCATCATACTTGGAGAAATTACTGTAGTTTTATCAATTGCAATTCTGTTCTTTGCATCTTTACTTGATGCTGGAGTTTGATACTCCTTCAATAATTACCTCAAATCCATCATTTAGTCTACCAATCCCATATTTACAGCCTGTAATTTTTGATGTTACAAACAGGTTTGTTTCTAAATGTTTTGAAATTTTTTTTACATGAAAAACTGTTTTTTTACTACCTAAACTTGCAGGAACAACTAACATATCAGCTAAATTCTCATCCACTCCTAGTGAATTTGACACAAACTTATCGAAATTTATGTTGAAATTCTGACTTTTTTTATCAAATAATGAATCTATTCCAATAACTGAATTATTATCTAAACTACATAATAACAAAGATGCACCTGAATCAATTGCATCTTCATTTTTAATTTCTGTTTCAACAATAAAGTTTTTTTTGGTTAATTTATTTTCAATATTAAAAACTAATTTTTCAATTTTATTAATTGAAAGTTTTGAAAATGTACAAATCACTTTTACCAAATTGGTTTTTCTTTGCAAAAATGACATTGATTTTAAATTAGATGGACTAACATGCAATTTAATTTCCCCTCCTCCTTTAGGATAGTATCCTCGTTTATACAATTCAACAGAAAATTTTATTCCCATCTTTGCATATGCTTCTTTTAATACATTATTTGTATAATCTATTGAAGGACTCCAAAGTACATCTGTTCCACCTTTAATTGTCAATTCAATTTTATTTTGAGTTATTGCAATAACAGGAATTAATACTTGCAAAATTAATGAAATACTTCCGGCTGTACCAACATCTTCATTTAATTTTAAACTCTCAATTTTTCCTGGAATAAATTTTAATTCTGTTGAACCAATTTCTGCTCCTATTGTTTTTGCATTTGCAATTTTTTGAAGAATTCTAATTGATGTAATGTGTTGTGGTCTCAATCCTGAAACTTTTCTATTTTTTCTTATATTTTCTAAATGAATTGGTTGATTTGTAATACATGATAATGTAATTGCTGAACGAACTATTTGACCACCCCCTTCACCATGACTAGCATTAATTTTTAAAAATTCCATAGTTTTTTCTTGATCGAACTCTTTATGATAGTTTTTTAAAAAGAAATTTCTTGTATTTTTGTATGAATGGCTTGTTGATAGGTAGATTCCAACCTTTTCATCTTGGTCATCTTGAGGCCTTAAAATTTGCATTATCCAAAGTTGATAAATTATGGGTAGGATTGGGCAGCTCCAATCTGCCTCCTGAAAAAAATAATCCTTTTTCAGTTGAACAACGTAAAGAAATGATTTTATCTTCAATTACTGATTCAATAAAAGAGAAAATTTCAATTTATTTTATACCAGATTTGGATAATCATATCAAGTGGATTGAAAAAATAGATACCATTGTTCCAAAATTTGACATTATTTTTTCAAATGATGAATTGACTAATCATCTATATTCAAAAAGAAATATCTCTGTAATTCCAATCCCGTTTTTAAATCGGGAAAAATTATCTGGTACTAAAATCAGAGAATTGATTATCAGCGATCAAAATTGGTACAATCTTGTTCCAGAAGGAACTAGAAATTTTTTAATTAATATTAATGTCAAGGACCATTTATCTCATCTCTAATTATAAATAATCCTAATTCTTCAATCCTGTAGATAACATATGGAATATCTTTCAATGCTTCCTGGTCCAACAAATGTACCTAATAGAGTAATGAGAGCAATGCTTGCACCAATTATTAATCACAGAAGTGATGATTTTGTTGAATTATACACTGATGTTGTTGATAAATCTCAACAAGTATTTCAAACACAAAATGATATTGTAGCACTATCTGCATCAGGAACAGGTGCAGTTGAAGCAGGAGTAATTAATGTAGTTAAGAAAGGCGACAAAGTAATAATTCCAGTTAATGGAGAATTCAGCACTAGATTATCTCAACTTATTGAAGGCCAAGGTGCAAATGTAATTAAACTTCAAACACCACCAGGAGAAAATGCAACTTTTGATCAAGTAAAAGAAGCATTTGATAATAATAAAGATGTTAAAGCATTCTATGTTGTTCACAACGAAACTTCAACTGGAACAATGGTGAATTATCTTGATAAAGTATCTGATTTAACATCTAGAAATGATGCAATGTATGTTGTAGATTCTGTTTCTCTACTGGGAGGCGCTGATCTTAAAGTCGATAAATGGAATATTGATGTATGTTTAACTGGTTCTCAAAAAGCAATTGCAGCACCTCCTGGAATTTCTCCAATCTCTGTTAGTGCTAAAGCTAAAAAATACATGATTGAAAATCCTCCACCAACACACTACTTCAATTTAGCAAGATATTTCAAATATTATGATGAAGAAAAACATACTCCATTTACTCCTGCATTACCATTGATGTATGCATATAGAGAAGCATTATCGATTATGTTAGAAGAAGGATTACAAAATGTTTTTAATCGTCATAAAGTTTGTTCTGATGCATTATATGCTGGTTTGAGTGCAATTGGCTTAACACCATTTGCAAAAGATGAAGATCGTTCAATTTCTATTGTTGCATTAAATTATTTAGATGGATTAGAAGACAAAACTTTCAGAAGTACACTTGCAGATAAATTCAAAGTATTAGTTGCAGGTGGATTTGGCAATCTTAAAGGTAAAGTATTCAGAGTTGGATGTATGGGAGAAGTTAGTCCATACCATGTAATGAGAACTATCTCTGCAATTTCATCTACATTGGCAATGATGGGATATGATATTGATTCTCAAGCCGGACTCAAAACTGCTGAAGAAAAATTAAAAGCTCTCTAAACCCTGTTAACTTAATATAAGGAAATTCGAGACCGAACACATTGACATTTGAGAAAGGCTCACTTATTCTAGTAAATTATACTGCAAAAGTAAAAGACAGTGAGGAAGTCTTTGATACTACGATTGAAGAAGATGCAAAAAAATATTCTATTCATGAATCAAATGTCAAATACCAACCAAAACTAGTTTCTATCGGTGAAGTGTCTTATCCTGTCCTTAAAGGACTTGATGAAGCACTTGCTAAAACATCTGTTGGTGACAAATTAACAGTTGAAGTTACTCCTGACAAAGGATTTGGTGAAAGAGATTCTGGTAAAGTTAGAATGATTCCACTTCGAAAGCTTGGAGAAGATGCAGAGAAAGTTTCAGTTGGTGATACTATTGAAGTTGATAATAAACGTGGAACTATTCGTTTTATTGGATCTGGTAGAGTTCAAATTGATTATAATCATAGATATGCAGGAAAAACAATCCTGTTTGATGTAAATGTAATCAAATCTCTTGATTCACCAAATGACAAAGTTGATGGAATTCTTAAAAATAGACTTCCTGTAGAAGATACGAAAATAGAATTTGATTTAAAAGATAAGGAAGTTAGTATCACTGTTCCTGAAGAAATTTTACGTGCAGACGGGCTTCAGATAATGAAACATTTTATTCAATTAGATATTTTCAAATTTGTAAAAACTCTAGACAAAGTAAATTTTGTTGAGACACATGTCAACAAAGAAACTCAAGGAAAAAAACTTGCAACAAAAGAAAAAACAACTGAACAAAAAACTGATTAAATTACTTTAGTACTCTTTGCAAGATTAAATGCTCTTTTCTTTGTCATTTTAACCTGTTTCAAAATTGTATATCTTTCAGGTCTTAATTTTTGTGCTATAGTTAGTGCTTTAACTATCACATCATCCTCTAATCCAATTTGTTTTGCAGTCGTTGGTGCACCAACATTTTTCAATGTTTTAACAATTTGCTTCCAATCTTGCCCTTGTAATTTTGCCATCATGATAGAACCTATTCCACATTTTTCACCATGGAGTCCAACTCCTGGAGATATTTTATCAAGAGCGTGTGAAAAGAGATGTTCTGCACCAGAACATGGTCTACTACTTCCTGCAATACATGATGCTACTCCTGCACTGATTAATCCCTCTACTATCACTCTTGCATCTAATCCTTTTTTTGCAAAACTAGAAGAATTTTCCATGACTATCTTTGCACTCATCATGGCCAAATCTGCTGCATATCTTCCGTAATACTCTTTTTTCTTTTTATGACCTAATTGCCAGTCTTTTACTGCAATTATGTTTGCAATTAGATCTCCACACCCACTAGCAAGTAATTTTGATGGAGCTTTTTTAATTATGTCAATATCTACAAAAACACCCATAGGTGCTGATGCCACAATCGAATGAGGTTTATCACTTTTTACAGAAACAAATGGGCTTGCCATTCCATCATGAGATGCAGCAGTTGGTAAACTAACAAATGGTTTACCTAAATTATATGAAATTAACTTTGCTGTATCTACAGATCTACCTCCTCCAATACCCACAATCAGATCAGAATTATCTTTTTTAACATCTTTTTGAATCTGTTTCAATGTTTTAATTTGATTATCTTTTGATGTATGCCAAACAAATTTGATTTTTTTTAATTTAATAGATTTTTCAATTCTAATTTTGATAACTTTTTGTACATTAACTCCTGAAATTAAAGATACTTTTTTTGGTTTATTTAACAAATTCAAAAAATCTCCAAAATCACCAATATTTTTCTCACCAATTTTGATGAGTCTGGGCAATTCCATTGTATGAGATTGCATGCGATCTTGCAATTTTGTCATTATTTATGACTTCAAAGGATCAAAAAGTTATTTAAAAGGGTAACATGGCATTCACTTTATCTTAATAGGTGTATTTTTTGTCGAATAATGTTGAAGAAAAAATTCTGCACGGGACTACCACTGTAGGTATCAAGGCTAGCGACGGTGTTGTTTTATGTGCTGATATGAGAGCAAGTGCTGGTTATTTCATTGCAAATAACAATACTATGAAAATTCAACAAATTGATTTACATGCTGGATTGACTTTGGCAGGAGGCGTAGCAGACGCACAAAATATTGTTGACATTTTACGTTATCATTCAAATCTTCATAGAGTTGAAAAACAGGATTCTATCTCAATTCACTCACTTGCAAGATTATGTTCATTAATTTTTCATCAAAACAGAGGTTATCCATTCATGGCAGATATTTTACTTGGTGGTTATGATAAAAATGGCCCTTCACTGTTTAATGTAGACATGTTTGGCTCAGTTGAAGAAAAGTCGTATGTTACAACTGGCAGTGGTTCCCCTGTAGCTTATGGTTTACTTGAAGAAGAATATAGAAATGATCTTACAGTAGAAGAAGCAAAAAAAATAGCTCTCAGAGCTGTAAAAGCAGCAATTGTTAGAAATATTGGCACTGGTGATGGAATAAACATCGCAATCATGGATAAAGATGGATTCCGTCTTTTGACTGATGAACAAAAGAAAGCTGTTATCAAACTTTAGTGATTTAATGCAAAGAAAACAATATCAAAAAGAATTACCTCCTAATAGCCAGAATATAATGGCCACTATACTGCAAAGTATACCCAAAGAAGCAAGTGTAACAAAAATTGAATATGAGGGACCTCGAATTGCACTTTATACAAACTCTCCACGTTATTTAATGGAACATAACGACACGATTTCAAATCTTGTTAGTATAATTAAAAAAAGAATTGTTGTTAGAACTGATGAATCAATAAGAAAATCTGAAGATGAAGCAAGAAAAATTCTTGCAGAGTGTGTTCCCAAAGAAGCAAATCTACAAGGAACAGTTTTTGATACGGCTACTGGTGAAGTCTCAGTTGAAGCAAAAAGACCTTGGTTGTTACAACGAAATGCAAAGGAATTCAATCATGCTGAAGTTACTGAAAAAATAGGCTGGAGATTACGTATTAGAAAAGCAACAACTGTTCCATCAAGAACAATTCAAACTATTAATGCAACTCTAAAACAAACATCATCTGAAAGAAGCAAACAATTCAAACAAGTAGGCGATGAAATTTTTCGACCAAGATTATCACAACGAACTGAAGTTTCTCTTCATACTTTAGGGGGATTTGGACAAGTTGGAAGATCATCCATGTTATTATCTACATCAGAAAGTAAGATCTTAATTGATTGTGGAATTAATCCTGGGGCACGTTCACCAATGGATGCATTTCCAAGATTGGATTCATTAGATATTACACTAGATGATCTTGATGCAGTAGTTATAGGACATGCTCATTTAGATCATACTGGATTTTTACCGACATTATGTAAATATGGATATAAAGGTCCAATCTATTGTACCGAACCAACATTGCCTATGATGAATCTAATTCAATTAGATGCAATCAAGGTAGCTGCTGCACAAGGAAGAACACCAATCTACTCAGAAAGAGATGTAAAACAAATCATGAAACAAACAATTACTTTACCATATGGAACCGTAACTGATATCTCACCAGACATAAAATTAGTTCTTGCAAATGCTGGTCACATTTTAGGTTCGGCACTATGTCATTTTCATATTGGAAATGGTGATCATAATTTTGTTTATTCAGGAGATATCAAATTTGGAAAAAGTATTTTGTTTGAAGCTGCATCATGGAATTTCCCTAGAGTAGAAACACTATTGGTTGAAAGTACTTATGGTTTAAAAGAAGATATTCAACCTACTCGACAAGAAGTGGAATCCTCTTTCATTAATGCAGTTAACAACACTTTAGCTGATGGAGGTAAAGTTTTGATACCTATTCCAGCTGTTGGTCGTGCGCAAGAAATTATGATGGTAATTGATCATTATATGAAATCTGGAGAAATGGTTGAGGCACCCGTATTTACTGAAGGAATGATTTCTGAGGCATCTGCAATACATGAATCATATCCTGAATATCTTGCAAGAGAACTTAAACAAAAGATCTTAGAAACTGACGATAATCCATTTGACTCTGAATATTTTACAAATATTGAACATGCAGATGCTAGAGAAGAACCTATGCGAGAAAATTCACCATGTATTATTTTAGCAACATCTGGAATGTTAGAAGGTGGACCTGTTTTAGAATATTTCAAAAATATTGCACCTGATAAAAAGAATAAAGTCTTGTTTGTTTCTTATCAAGTTAATGGAACTTTAGGCAGACGAGTTTTAGATGGTTCAAAACAAGCAACCATGTTAGGCAAAGAAGGTAAAGTGGAAATTGTATCAATAAATTGTGGTGTTGAAAAATTAGATGGATTTAGTGGTCATAGTGATTATAATCAATTAATGTCATTTGTACAAAAATTACGGCCAAAACTTCGTCGAGTATTAGTTAACCACGGTGAGCGTTCAAAATCCAAAAACCTTGCAATGAATATTGGACGAATGTATAAGATACCTGCACATTTTCCTCAAGTTCAAGAAGCAATAAAATTATTTTAAATCATATTCTGGTTTCCAGATCTTTATGCCTGATGGAGCTACAATAATTCTTTCTTCACCCAATCTAGCAATTTCTGCACCAGCATTTTTTGCAATAGAATATAATTCCTCAACTACTTTACGAAGTTGTTCCACATCTTTTTGTGCAAGTGGTGTAACCCTTAATATCAAAATCATATCTTTTTTGATGTCTTCTTTTATTGAATGAACATCACTGATGTCTCTAATTGTAATAGCTTTCAAATATGTAGTATTTTCTTGCTTTTGCATCCTTGTTGAAAATGTGATCTACTTATTCAAAAACTCTTCTTTAATCAGTACTAATTATTGATAATTTTCACGCCTACATTCTAAATTTAATGTATGATTCTTCTTCAGCTCTTTGAGTACTAACTTCTTCAGAAGTACCATCTTTTTTTACTGTAATAATCCCTTGTTGATCTTTTGGTGCATCAGAATATCTGAGTGTTACAGATGATGCAAATTCGATATGTTCTTTTGCATTTTTTCCACGTAAAATTGAAATTGGTCCAACAACATTTTTAGCTTCAAGTAAAATATCTCCAGGCAAAGCAATTGCTTTAATCATTTCATTTTCATCTTTATTTCTTCCAACAACAAATTTTGTTTTGTCATCTAATCTGAAATGTCTTCCAATTTTTAATAAATCAATATCATTAATTGTTGGAGTTTCAACATGATCAAACAAATCTTTAGCTTTAATTCCAAATTGTGGTTCTGTTAATAAACAACCCCCGCCAGCATTAGGAGGATTCTCAATTCCATATTTTTTTGCCATCTCCAATTGATTTCTTCTTGTTCTACCTCTTATCATTCCAAGATTTTCTCTTTTAATCAAACCATTTTTTTCAGGAATTGTTTCTGGTAATAATCCTGCTGATAACGGCCTTACAATTTTTCCAACCAAATCTGAATCTTTTTCAATAGTATGTAATGCTGGTCCATGTTGACTCATTGGACGTTGACCTAAAACTTCCCCTGAAATAATAAACTCTGCACCAATGTCATCCATATGTTTTTTTGCTGCATCAAACATCATTGTTCTACAATCTACACATGGGTTAAAACCTGCACCCATCCCGTGTTTTGGATTTTTTAACATATCAATATATTCATCACCTAGATACACTGTTTTCAAATTAATATTGAGATCATCTGCTCTTTCTCTAATCTCAAATCCACAACCTCTACCACAATCAAAGTCACAAAAAGGAGTTTTAATTGCAACTGCTGAAACATCAAAACCTTGTTCTTGCATCATTCTTACTGCAAGTTGACTATCTAATCCACCTGAAAGTAACGCAACAACTTTTTTCTTTTCTTTTTCCTCTGACACAGAAAATTATTTTAAATTTCCATATACAAACTTTACATCATACATAAATTAAGAAACAGAGGTTTTTTTGTATGAAACATCGAAGAAAAACTCTTCTAAAACATGCTCAAAAAATTAATTGTGATACTTTAGTCACATTTGAGCCTGAAAATTTATTTTACATGACTGGATTTTGGGGTGAAGCAATTGGTTTGCTAGAAAAAAATGGAAAAACTACCATAATTGCTCCTGAACTTGAAGTTAGAAGAGCAAAAGATGAATCTGAAGATTGTGATGTTATCACAGCAGAACGTGGTACTGGTCTTATTTCATCATTAATAAAAAACATCAAAAAAAATAGAGTTTGTACTGATTGTCAAAATTATTCAGTAATGATGTCTTTGAAAAAATCTGTACCAAAAATAAAATCGAGTACCGAACCATTTTACAATTCTAGAATCATTAAAGATGAAAAAGAAATCAAAATTCTAAAAAAAGCATCTAAAATTATTGATGAAATGTTTGATGTTTGCTCAAAAAAGATGAAAGTTGGACAAAAAGAATCTGATTTACAAACAATTTTGATGAAATATGCATTAGAACAAGAAATGTTTGATACTGGATACAAATCTACTCTTAATCCATTAATTATTGCAGGTGGTCCAAATGGTGCCTTACCTCATGCACAAGTCTCTCAAAGAAAATTCGAAAAAGGAGATCTTGTTGTAACTGATCTTACATTAAGATACAAAGGATATGTTTCTGATGCAACTAGAACTTTTGCTTTAGGAAAAATTTCATCTCAAGCAAACGAAGCTTATGAAATTGTTAAAGAATCTCAAAGATTAGGATTAAAATCTGTGAAACCCAATGTTGATTGTAGAGATATTGATACTGTATGTAGAAAACATATAGAAGAAAAAAACTATGGAAAATATTTTATTCATTCAACCGGTCATGGAATAGGATTAGAAGTACATGAATTTCCAACTATTTCATACAGAAGTGATACTAAACTAAAAAAAAACATGGCAATAACTGTTGAACCTGGAATCTATATTGAAAACAAATTTGGAATTAGAATTGAGGATTCATTAATTGTAAAAGATAGACCTGTTGTGATGCACAAGTTCACTAAAGATTTAGTTACACTTTAGGCTTATTTTTTCAATTCTATGTTAGATTTAATCATAAAAATTAACAATATCAATGAGATGCTTTGATTCTGGATTGTTTGATGTGATTTCTTTAGTTACAGAATTCACATTCCAATCAAAATTCATCCCACCCTTATGGGATACAAAATTCAAAACTACATTATATTCATTTGAATTCACACTAGTGACACTCAAATCTACAACTGTTTTTTTATGATCATAGATTTTCTCATCAGGATATTCATCACTAATTTTATCTGTAATTGCATTCATTACAGTTAGTCCTTCTTCATTTGGTCCAGCATATTGCATCAAAATATCTATCACTTGTTGTTCATTTTTAGCTAGTTCAGGAAAACTCTTCTCTAAACTTCCTTTTGTTAGTTCAGGTACTACAAAAATTATAACCATTGCAATAACTGCTAGGTAGATTGGTGCTCTTTTTTTCAAAAATGCTCCTAATTCAGATTTTTTCTTTTTAGGTTGTTCTTCGTCTTTTTTCTTCGTTTTTTTGACCAATTTTTCACCTTTGAATTTCTAATATTTTGCAGTTAAAATTAAAACTTCCCAAGGAAATTGTATAGTTCCATCTCTTTTTGTATATGACCTTGTTTCCCCCCTTACTGTATCTTTGAGTTCTTTTCTTTGAGATTTTGATAACTTGTTTAGTTTTTCTTTTATTGGTTTTGCAACGTATCTCAAATAATTTTTCCAATATTGCTCAAAAGTACCTGGACTATATGGAAAATCATAATCATTTACTTTGATTTTTGAGAATCCTGCTTTTTTGATCTCATTTTTTAGTTGCTTTTTTGTTCCAAATCTATCAAAATCTGGAGTTCCTGGTGGAATGTAATTTGGAATAAATTTTGTTACTGCCTTAAAGATACTATCAAAATATGGCACTCTATCTGGATGTCCATGAACAGAAATTCCTAATACTCCTTCCTTTTTGAGACTATTTCTCATGTTTTTTAGTGCCTTTTGAGAATTTGGAAAAAAAAACAATGCATACTGGCACGTTATGATATCAAATTTTTCTTTAAATGAAAAATTTTCTGCATCAGCATTAACAAATAATAGATTTTGAGATTTATCATTCCATTTTTTTGCAATCTTTATTGCACTAGTTGATGTGTCTGCACCAATTACATATCCTGTTTTCCCTACTTTTTGTTTTAATAATTTAGTAACAACACCTGTCCCACTTGCGACATCCAAAACATGATCACCTTTTTTGATTTGTAGTGATGAAATTAATTTTTGTGTACTTTGAAATGGACCTTTACTAACTGTTGCCCATCTTTTGTGATATCGTGGAGCAACTTCATTCCAAATTTTCATGTTACATTTTTTGTATTCAGATGATTTTACTCTCAATTTTCTTTAAACTCTTTTAAATCTGATTTTAATGTTCTTCCTGTTTCATGAAAATATCTACACTCTATCTCTTTTAGTTTTTCAGATAATTTTACAATGTCTACATGTTTCTTTTTCTGTTTATTTACAACTTCTTTATACTGTGATACTAGTTTTCGTAATTCAGAATTCTTCATTTAATCTTCTTTTCAATCTCTTTTTTGATAATTTTCACAATCTTTTCTTTTTTACTCCAACTTGATGTAGTTGCTTTTTTAGAATCCACTATAGTTATTTGATTATTG
>CALBNQ010000196.1 GCA_937896495.1 uncultured archaeon
GCTGGTTTTGTTTCTAACTGAGTAGAAAGTTTGTTTAATTTTGCTTCTAATTCGGCAATCTTACTTTCAAGATCTTTTTTTGTTTGCTTTTTAGCAGCTGCCATAAACAAAATGCATAATCCGGGGTTTATGTACATTTGGTTTAGTTATCAGACTTGGTCTGATCAAGTTTTATAAGCAGAAATACCTTACTGAAGTCATGGATGACTTTGAAAAAGAATTTCCAGATTTTGATTGGAAAAATACACCTGCATACAAACATCCAGGAGGTAAAGATTGTCCATGCCCTAAACATGAATACATCAGAGAGCAGATTAATTTTACAAAACAAGTCAATGAGAAAGGAAGTGAGCCATCTAAAGTTACACTCAAGTTCTGTCCTGATCACTACAGAGTTTATACAAAAGAAGTAATTCCAGCAATGCCGTTAAAATATAGAATTCTTACAAAGATAGCATTGAAACTTGGCGCAATCAAAGTTGAGCAGTTAAAATACATGGAATCAGAATTATGTTTCTACTGTAAATTTGGTTCAGGCGGTCATGATAAAAAAACAGAATTGCCACCAATGTAGATATTGATAGTCCATAATTCTATTTTACAAATCCAGTTAAGCTTATACTTGAACCATCATTAAAAAAATTATGCCAATTGAAGATATTCAAGAATTCATCATAGAACTTGAAAAGAAAGGAGAATTGAAAAGAGTCAAGACAGAAGTGGATTCAGATTTAGAAATTGCAGAAATTATGAGAAGAGAGATGTACTCCAACGGACCGGCAATTCTTTTTGAAAACGTGAAAGGGTTTGACATGCCAGTTTTAGGAAATGCATTTGGTTCCATGAAGAGGTTGGAAATAGGATTAGAGATGGATGACTTTACAGAAATTGGGAAACGGATTACAGATATGACCAAAATGGATGTACCATCAGGATTACTAAATAAAATTAAAAAATTACCAGAACTATCAAAGATGACTGCATCATTTCCTAAAAGAGAAATTAAAGGTCCAGTTACTGAAATTACATCAAGTAACGCATCTTTTGATGATTTACCAATTTTAAAATCATGGCCAAATGATGCAGGTCGATTCATAACATTGGGTTTGGTAGCTACAAAACATCCTGAAACTGGAGTTAGGAATTTAGGAGTTTATAGAATTCAAATAATTGATAAAACTCATGCATTAATGCATTGGCAGAAACATAAACGCGGAGCTCACCATGGTGAATTATCCAAAGAAAAAGGTGAGAAAATTCCAACTGCAATAATTATCGGCGGAGAACCATCAACAATATTTTCATCAATTGCACCAGTACCTGAAGGATTAGACAAATATCTTTTTTCAGGAATTACAAGAAAAGAAGGAATCAAAATGGTGGATTGTAAAACAATTGATTTACAAGTTCCAGCAAATGCAGAAATTGTTTTAGAAGGATATGTAGATCCTTCAGACATAAGAGATGAAGGACCATTTGGAGATCATACAGGTTACTATACTCCCGTTGAACCATATCCAACTTTTACACTTACTGGAATAATGAGAAGAAAAAATCCAGTTTATGTTACAACAGTTGTAGGGAAACCAATTCTAGAGGATGCATATATTGGAAAAGTGATTGAGCGTTCATTTTTACCACTAATTCAGATGTTCCATCCAGAAGTAGTTGACTTTAGTATGCCAGCTGCAGGTTGGTTTCAAGGATTTGCAATCATATCAATCAAAAAAAGATATCCAGGTCAAGCAAAAAAAGTCATGATGGGTTTGTGGGGAATGGGGCAACTCTCACTTACAAAGATGTTTGTGGTAGTTGATGAAGACATTAACGTTCATGACATCAATGATGTAATTTGGGCAATTACCACCAGAGCAGATGCAGCAAGAGACACCACAATTATCAACAATACACCTACGGATACTTTAGATCCAGCATCACCATTAGTTAATCTAGGATCCAAAATGGGTATTGATGCCACACAAAAAACAAGAGAAGAAGGATACGAAAGAGAAATTCAACAACAAGTCAAAGTCGATGAAAAAACAAAAGAATTAGTAGATTCCAAATGGTCCCAATACGGATTATGATAAAGTAATAGGGTTATAGAAATTATCTCTCTCTTCTACAGAGTAACCAATTTGATGGATAGCATCAATAATTTTTTGATCAGTTAATTCAGTAGAACGAGCACCAGTACAAGATACCACTTCTTCACCAATCAAAGTACCACCAAAATCATCAGCACCATATTGTAATGCAAGTTGAGCCATCCCAATACCATTTGTTAACCATGAAGATTGAATATGTGGAATAAGTCCATCAAATACAAGTCGAGAGATTGCAATCATTTTCAAGAGTTGGATTCCACCCGTACCGATATCAACAATTCCTTCTTCTTGCATCAAGGTATTATTTGGCTCAAAATTCCAGGGAATAAATGCCATGAATCCATTTGTTTTTTCTTGAAGTTTTACCAGTTTGTAAAAATGATCAACAATGTCACGATTATTTTCTACATGACCATACATCATAGTTGCAGAAGAAGGAAGTCCAAGAGAATGTGCTTCATCCATAATTCTAATCCAATCATCACTAGAAATTTTCTTTGGAGAAATTACATCTTTAACTGAATCAACTAAAATCTCAGCTCCAGCTCCGGGCATAGACTGTAAACCTGCATCTTTTAATCTGGATAAAATTTCTTTGGTAGATGATTTTTCAACTCTTGCAATCATATCAATTTCAGAAGTAGACAATCCATGAACACCAATTTCAGGAAATTTTTGACGAATCATTTTAAATGCATCTTCATAATATTCTATTTTCAAATTTGGATTATGTCCACCTTGAATCAAAACTTGTCGAATATTGAACATTTCAGATGAGGTCTTGATTCGAGATTCTATTTGATCAAGGGATAAAGTGTAAGCTTCTTCAGAACCAGGAGATCTATAAAATGCACAAAATTTACAATCAGTGATACAGACATTGGTATAATTCAAAATAATATTATTTACAAAAGATGCTTTTTTTCCAAATTGTTTTCGGGTCAGATAACCAGAAACAAGACCCATCAAATGAACATCATCAGATTCTAAAAGACGCATACAATCTTCAGGGCCAGGTCTTTGACCGTTTAGAGAATGTTCCAAAATATCTTTAATATCACTTTTTTGTAGTTGTTCAGTTGTCTGACTCAATTGTTTTTCATCCTTTCAGATTTCTATTTAATCCTTGACTGAAAACATACAAAAGTCAAATTGAATGAAATTAGGAATTTATGCTTGATTTACAAATAACTGAAGTTAAAGGGTTCACGTTATTTTTAAGTAGGGCACAAAAAGGAATCAAATTATGGTATCAGGAAATCAGATTAGATTAAACAGAATTCTCAGAAAAGGAAAAATGCTTTGTATTCCAATGGATCATGGAATTTCAAATGGACCAATTGAAGGACTTGAAAACCCTGCAGATACAATTTACAAATGTGAAGGTCATGGTCTTACAAGCGTCATAATTAACAAAGGAATTATCAAAACATTACCAAAGCCAACAAAAATTGGAATTTTAGTTCATTTTTCTAGTAGTACAAGTCTTTCATTATCTCCAAATCGTAAAATGTTAACAGGTACTGTAAAAGAAGCTGTTGCATTAGGTGCAGACGGAGTATCATTACACATCAACATTGGTGGAAAAGAAGAACCAGAAATGTTAGAACAACTTGGAATGACTGCAGATCAATGTCACAAATGGGGAATGCCACTTTTGGCAATGATGTATCCAAGAGGAGAGAATGTCAAAAATCCACATGATCCAGAAATTGTTGCTCATGTTGCAAGAATTGGAGCCGAATGTGGGGCAGATATTGTTAAAACATTATACACAGGAGATATAGATTCATTTGCAAAAATAGTAAAGAGTACACCAGTTCCAATTGTGATTGCAGGCGGACCTAAAGCAAAAACAGATTTAGATATTCTTCAAATGACTGAGGATGCCATAACTGCAGGAGCAAAAGGTGTCACATATGGAAGAAACATCTTTGCTCACAAAACACCAGAAAAAATGGTAGAAGCATTGTCTGAAATTATTTTCAGAAAAGGAACAGCAAAGGAAGCAATGAAAAGAATTGAGTAAAAATAGAGAGTTAATCATTTCACCTAAAGGTTCACAGGCACAATTAGCAAAATTTCTTCCACAGTTAGAAGAAGAGGGTGTAAAGATGATATATCTAGATCCAAAAAAATTAGATAAGAAAAAAACAAAATTACAAACAGTATTTCCATCAAACTCTGCAAATTATGTAGTACTTGAAAAAGAAACAAGTACAAAACCAAAAGGGAAAAAAATTGGAAAAAAATTTGAAGTGTTATCAAATTCAGATATAGATAATGTACTAAATATTGCAAAGAAGGGACTTGATTTTGTAGTTGTAGAAGTCAAAGATTGGAAGATCATTCCATTGGAAAATATAATTGCCAAACTTCACAAGATACATACAAAAATTTTTGCAATTGCTCGAACACCTGAAGAAGTTAGAAAAATGTTTTCAATTTTAGAAGTAGGGGTAGATGGAGTAATTTTCAATACATCATCAATTAATGAAGTAAGAGAGGCAATGGTGTACCTTGGAACCAGAAGTTTTGATATGAAACCTGCAAAAATAATTGAAATTAAAGAAGTTGGAGATGGAGAACGTGTTTGTGTAGATACTGCATCCATTCTTCATAAAGGAGAAGGAATGTTAATTGGAAGTAGATCAAACTTTTTGTTTTTAGTTCATAATGAATCAGTAGGATCATCATTTACATCACCTAGACCATTTAGAGTAAATGCAGGTGCAGTTCATTGTTACACACTTTCACCTGATGGAACAACTAACTATCTCTCAGAAGTAGAAACAGGCTCAGAAGTTTTGATTTTGAATTCTAAAGGAAAGGCAAGAAGAGCAACAGTTGGAAGATCAAAGATTGAAAGAAGACCAATGTTAATGATTAAAGCTAAAACAGGAAATGAAGTTGGCGGTATTATTGCACAAGATGCAGAAACAATTAGATTTGTAAAATCTAACGGACAATTAGTTTCTGTAACTCATCTAAAAAAAGGCGATACAGTAATGGTTCATGCAAAACCTGCCACTGGAAGACACTTTGGAATGGAAGTATCAGATGAATACATATTAGAAAAATAAAATGAAATACAAAACTTGTGTATCAATTGCAGAAAAAACACCGCAGAAAATTAAACAGACATTAAAAATTGCATTAAAGAAATCAGATTATGTAGAAGTAAGATTTGATTTTTTAAAAATTGAACAAATACCAGAAGCATTAGAAATAATCAAAAATGATCTAAACAAAGTAGTATGTACATTAAGACCAAAAACAGAAGGGGGCAAATTTCCAGGAAAAGAAAATGAACGAATTGCAATAATAAAATTAATTGCAGAATATTCACCGTTTTTGTTAGATATAGAATTTAACACATTAAACAAAAATCAGGAATTAAAGAAATATCTAAAATCGACTAAAACAAAATTGCTAGTATCATGGCATGACTTTAAAAAAACACCTACAGGTGCAGAGTTAAAAAAGAAATTAAATCAAATGAGTAAAATGTCATCAAATGTAAAAATCGTAAGTAATGCAAAATCAACTGAAGATTCCACAAGGATGTTAGAACTATACAACAAAAAAGGGAAAATCAATTTGATATCATTTGCAATGGGAGATTTTGGAAGAATTTCAAGAATTTTATGCCTGTATTTGGGCAGTCCGTACACATACGTGTCGCTTGGAAAAACAGTAGCCCCAGGTCAATTCAGTGTAGATGAAATGAATAAAATAATTAATTTAAAAAAATAAACAAATTCTATTTTGAGAGTTTAAATCAATCAAAAATATCTAAAAATTATAATGGGTGAAACATTTGCAGTTATTGGAGATCCAATTGATCATTCATTATCCCCACATATTCATAGTGCAGCATTTAGAGAATTGAGTTTAGATTGTTCTTACATAGGGTATAGAATTCCTAAAGGAGAATTAGAAGAAGGTATTGAGGGATTAAAAAAAATAAAAATAAACGGATTTAACATTACTATTCCACACAAAATTGAAATGATGAAATATGTGGATAAGATAGATGAATCTTGTAGTTTGATTGGGGCAGTAAACACAGTAGTAAATGAAGAGGGTGTTTTCAAAGGATACAATACAGACATGGATGGTTTTTTAGAACCATTCAAGAAAAAAAATCTGAAAATAAAAAATTGTACCATCCTATTATTAGGTGCAGGAGGGGCAGCTAGAGCAATAGTTGCAGGAGTTGCAAAAGAAGAAGCAAAAAGCATTACAATTGCAAACAGAACATTAGGAAAAGCAATAGAATTATCAGAATTTGCAAAAAAAATCAAATTAAATTCAAATGCAATTCAAATTGACAATATCAAAGATTCAGCAAAAAATTATGATATTATTATCAATGCAACATCAATTGGATTAAAAAATGAACCAAGTCCAATAACCTTTGATGGAATAAAGGATACCACAATAGTTTACGATATTGTGTACAAGCCAATGAATACAGATTTTCTTAAAAAAGCAAAAGAGAATAATGCAATCATAATTTATGGGTACGAGATGCTTTTAGGGCAAGCAACAAGGGCATTTGAGATTTGGCACAATATGGAAGCACCTTATAATGCCATGAAAAAAGCATTGTTAGGAGGATTTTGATGGCAAAAGCTATAGCTACAATCCATGGGGCAGTCTCAATAGTTAATGCAATAGCCAATCAAAAAGGAGCAACACTAGGAATTGAATTAAAAGTGGTTGCAGAAATTGAGACCAGTCCAGGAAAAGGAATCATAATAAAATCAGAAAATAAAAGTCTAAGTTCACGTTTAATCAATAAGACAATTGAAAAAATTGTATCAAAAAAAGACTTGGAAAAAAACAAAATTACGATCACATTAGAATCGGAAATCCCTACAGGGTATGGATTAAAAAGTTCCAGCGCAATTTCATCAGCAGTGGCACTTGTTTGTGCCAAAGTTTTCAAACCAAAATTTACTGATCAACAAATTTTACTTGCGGGAGTAGATGCATCAATTGAAACCAAAGTAAGCATTACAGGGGCATATGATGATGCATGTTCATGTTATTATGGAGGATTCAATGTAACTGACAATGCAAAAAAGAAAAGAATTAGCAGTGAAAAAGGTTCAACGAATTTAATAGCAGTGATATTTATTCCAAAAAATAGAAAAAGAGGAAATCTAAAAAAACTCAAAGTATTATCATCAGTATTTGAGAATGCATGGGAAATTGCAAAAAAGGGAAAATATTGGGATTCAATGATAATTAATGGATTGGCAACATCATCTATTCTAAATTCAGATCCAAAAATAATTACAAGTTTAATTGAAAAAGGAGCATTAGGTGCATCAGTATCAGGGAACGGACCATCTATTGCAGCAATTGTAAAAAAAGAAAATGAATCAAATATAAAAAAAGTATTCTCAGCATTAGAAGGCAGAATCATTGTTTCAAAAATAAATAACAAAAAGGCAGAAGTTCATGAAGTGTAAAATAGAAAAATCAAAAATTACAGGGCAAATAACATGTCCTCCAAACAAAAGCTATTCACATAGAGCAATTTTTCTTGCATCAATTGCAGGGGAAAATAGTACAGTCAACAATGTATTGTTATCAGAAGACACAAAGGCAACAATTGAAACATGTAAAAAGTTTGGAGCGATAATTGAAGTTGCAGAGTCATCACTAGAAATCAAAAATTCAATTGATTTAAGCACAAAAGTGCCTCAAATTGATACAGAAAATTCAGGTACTACAATTAGAATCGCATCAGGAATAGCAAGTTTGTATTCTGATGAGATTACACTTACAGGAGATACTAGTCTTCAAAAAAGACCAATGCAGCCATTGTTAGATGCATTATCAAGTATAGGGGCACAATGTAGTTCAACAGACGGAAAACCACCAATCAAAATTAAAGGAAAAATTACAGGAGGTAATGTTACAATTCCTGGAAATTTTTCCAGTCAATTTATTTCATCATTATTAATTTGTGCACCATTAACTAAAAATGGAATAAATCTAAACATCGAGGGAAATCTAGTTTCAAAACCGTATCTTGATGCAACAATTGCAACAATGAGAAAATTTGGAGTTACAGTTCAAACATTGATTCCATACAAAAAGTACAACATCACACCACAAATTTACAAAAGTACATCATTTACAGTTCCAATTGATTTTTCAAGTCTTGCATTATTATTATCTGCTGCAGTTCTTGACGGAAAAGAAGTTGCAATCAAAGGGAATCTAGGAAACTTGCCACAAGGAGACGAAGTGTTTATAGATATTTTAGAACAAATGGGAGTTACAGTAGATATAGATGATGAACAAATCAAGATAAAATCACCTGAAAAATTAGGTGGCGGAAAATTTGATTTAAGCAATTCACCAGATCTTCTTCCACCCCTTGCAATTTTGGCATTAAAGACATCAGCCCCAATAGAAGTAGTTAATGTAAAACATGCAAGATTAAAAGAGACAGATAGAATTGCAATTATTTCAAGAGAATTAGTAAAAATTGGAATCATAGTAAATGAAAAAGAAGATGGATTGATTTTAGAATCATCAGGAAATCTAAAAGGGGCAGAGATGGTTTCTGAAAATGACCATAGATTGTTCATGGCTTTTTGTATTGCTGGAATGTTTGTAGGAGAATGCACAGTAACAGATCCAGATTCAGTCAATGTCTCATATCCGGATTTTATCAACGAAATGACTAGAATGGGTGCCAAAATTCAAACTCAATCAAACTAATTGAAAAAAACAGAATAATTTGGATAAAATGGGCACAAAATCATTAAAAACAACAAATTTTTGCAAATGGAATTCAGGCACAAAAAAACAATTTAAGAATTAGAATGATGAATTATAAGCATGATTTAGCTTTGACTAGTTGTTGCCGGGAAGTTCAATTGGTCAGCGTCTTGTTTTAACAAGTTTTGGAGAAAGTCATGGAAGAGCCATCGGTGCCATATTAGATGGGTGTCCTGCAGGATTAGAACTTGAAGAAAAAGATATTCAAAAAATGTTAGACCAAAGAAAACCAGGTCAAAATTTAATTTCAACTCAAAGGAAAGAAGGAGATGTTGTAGAGATTGTTTCAGGTGTTTTTAGAGGATATACAACTGGTTCTCCAATTACAATGTTAATCTGGAATAGTGATCAAAAATCAAAAGATTATGATAATTTAAAAACGAAACTAAGACCAGGTCATTCAGATTATCCTGCAATGGTGAAATATAATCAATTCAATGATCATAGAGGAGGAGGTAGATTTTCAGGAAGATTAACTGCAACACATGTAATGGGAGGTGCCATTGCAAGGAAATTGTTAAAAGTTGCTGCAAAAATTGAAACTAATTCATTTACATCACAAATAGGTAAAATCAAAATGGAAAAAAAGTTTAATGAAAAAATGATTACCTCAATTTACAAAAACGAAGTAAGATGTCCAGAAATAAAAACAGCCAAATTAATGCGTGAAAATATTCTTAATGCAAAAAAGAAAGGAGATTCACTTGGGGGAATAATAGAATCGATTACAACAAATGTTCCAGTAGGATTAGGTGAACCAATTTTTTCATCATTAGAATCTGATTTGAGTAAAGCAATGTTTTCCATACCATCAGTAAAAGGTGTAGAATTTGGTTCAGGATTTGCAGGTTCTGAGTTACAGGGTTCAGAAAATAATGATTTGTACACAATTAAGAAAGGAAAAATTATTACAAAAACAAATAATTCTGGAGGAATTTTAGGCGGTATTTCAAATGGAATGCCAATTACTATGAGAATTGCATTTAAACCTGCATCATCAATTGCACAAAAACAAAGCACCATAGATATCAAAACCAAAAAAGAGACGATACTCCAAGTAAAGGGAAGACACGATCCATGTGTTGTTCCAAGGGCGCCACCAGTAGTAGATGCACTAGTAGCATTAACAATTGCAGATCATGCACTAATCTCAGGCATAATTAAACCAGTTTTATAAGAAAATGTCAGATATTAACGAACTTCGTAACAAGATGGATGCAGTCACTTTAGAAATGATCAGGCTACTCAAAGATAGAACAGAAATATCAAAAAAAATTGGAGAAATTAAAAAAAACATAGGAAAGGGTGTGACAGATGAAACACGAGAAGATATTTTACGAAACAAAGTAGTTTCACTATCTAATGAATTAGGATTAGATGAATCAATAGCAACAAAGTTTTTAAATTTTTTATTAAATGAATCAGTGAAAATCCAGACAACTAACAAACAAACACATCTATCAATTTTTTTAAAAGCAAAATCAATGGAGCAAGAAGGGAAAAAAATTATCCACATGGAAGTTGGAGAGCCGGATTTTTCTCCTCCACCAATTGTAAAAAATGCATTGGAAGAAGTTTTTGATAAAGGATTTTTAAAGTATGGTCAAGTAAGAGGAATTCCGGAATTTAGAGAAAAGTTAGCATCATATGTATCAGAGAAATTTAGTACAAACATTACACAAGAAAATATCATTGTCAGTCCAGGGGCAAGATTTTCAATATTTACAGCAATTACCACACTGCTAAATCCAGGAGATGAAATGATTGTCATTGAACCTGCATGGCCAGCATACAAAGATTGTGCATTAAATGCAGGAATTAAAATTAGAACGATTAGTACAACGTTAGAAGGGAAATGGGAACCATCAATTGAACAAATAAGAAATACAATAAATTCAAATACAAAAATGATTGTTCTGAATTATCCAAATAATCCAACAGGGAAAATTCTTCCTAAAAAGTTACAAGATGAAATAATTGAAATTGCAAGAAAAAATCAAATTTATGTTCTCAGTGATGAGATATATTCTCAATATGCAAAAGAAGATTGGAAAAGTATCCTAAGTTATAATTATGAAAAAAGTATTGTTACGCAATCATTTTCAAAATCACATGCAATGACTGGATTTAGAATTGGGTATGCTATAGCTGATTCAAAAATTATCGAAAAGATGGCAAAACTAGAAGCATTATGTCTCACAAATGTGTCTGAACCAATCCAATATGTAGCAATGAAAGCACTAGAATCAAACACATCAATCAATACAGAAACAGTACAAAGTAGATTAAATTTATTATCAGAAAAAGCAAATGAAATAGGATTAGAGTTCATAATACCAGATGGTGCAATGTATCTTTTTGTACGTGTAGATAAAGAAGGATTTGATGGAGTCAAATTTGCCAATGATACGCTTGATAAAGGATTAGCAATAGCTCCTGGAGAAGGATTTGGAAATTATAAAAACTACATTAGAATTTCAGCATGTCAGGATGAAAATAGCTTAATAGAGGGGATGAATATACTTAGAGACATACTGAGGGATTATTGATTGAAAAAGAAAATTACAATAATAGGAGCAGGAGGTCAAATGGGCCAATGGTTTGTAAAATATTTTGGAGATAAAGATTTTGAAGTTACAGGTCATGATTCAGAAAATACAGTTACAGGTAAAAACGTCATAGTATCCGAATCACTAGTTGGGGCAATTCTCAAAGCAGATTATGTATTACTTTGCACTCCAACAAAAAGAACACCTGAAATTATTAGATTAATTGCAAAAGAGATGAAACGTGGAACATATCTTATTGAGATATCTTCAGAGAAATCAAAAGTTGTTTCAGCAATGGGCAAAATGCCTACAAAAATTAATCCAGTTTGTATTCATCCAATGTTCGGTCCAGGAATTAAAACAATTAAAGGTCAAAATATTATTTCAGTGCCAATTAAAGATGCCAAAAAAGAATTGACAACTGCAAAAGAATTGTTTGAAGGGGCAAACTTTGTTACAATTGATGCAATTGAACATGACAAAAAAATTGCTGTCATTTTAGGATTAACTCATTTAATGAATTTAGTTTTTGCAAACATCATTTCAAAAGATGAAAAAACAATGTTAACTGAAAAAATGTCTGGAACCACATTTAGAGTTCAAAAGACATTAGCAGAAAGCATCATGACAGAATCACCAGAATTGATTGAAACAATTATTGCAAATCCTGAAATCAGAAGAGTCGCAGAAGATCTTTGGAAAGATGTAGGAAGATTATTGACATCAGTTCAAGAATCAAAAACAGAAGAAGTTGTAGAATACATTAAAGAGTGTCAAGAAAGGTTGTCCAAACATACTGATCTCAATGAATCATACAAGAGATTAACAAAAATGGTAAAATCTGTTGAAAAATAACAAAAATGCGTTCAACAAAAATTGTAACATCATTTATCAAAGATAATGACAAATTGTTAATTCTAAAAAGAAGTAACAAAGTTAAATCAATGAAAGAGTTGTGGGGAGGTATTAGTGGAATGATTGAAGGTGATGAAGAGCCTTTAGAGAGAGCAAAAATTGAGATTTTAGAAGAAGCAGGTATTGTAGAAGAAAAAATTACACTTGTCAAATCAATCAAAGAAATGAGAGTTAGTTCACCACAATATGAAAATCATGAATGGGAAATATTTCCATTTTTGTTTGAATCAAAAAATCCAGATGTAAAACTCAACTGGGAAAATTCAGAGTTCAAATGGATCAAAGTAGAAGAATTGAAAAATTATGAGACAGTTCCCAGTTTAGATAAAGTGTTATTCAATTTGTTGTAAATTATCATTTTCTTTTTCATATTTTTTTTGTTGTGGCAACATCATATAGACACAAGCACCACCACACATCGTACATGGAACGTTGTTCCCAGGATGTTGTCCAGTTCTACTATGGATTTTTGCAGCTTCTTCAGGATCAATAGATAATGCAAGTTGTTTTTCCCAATCCAAAGTACGTCTTGCTTCAGTCATTTCCATATCCCATTTGATTACTTTATCACGAATCTTTACAAGATCACCAGCATGTGCAGCGATTCTATATGCAATTAATCCAGCCTTTACTTCTTCAGCATTAGGTAAAGCCAAATGCTCAGAAGGAGTAAGATAACATAACAAATCAACACCTTCACTTGCAGAAACTGCAGCACCGATTGCACTTGCAATATGATCATGACCAGATGCAATGTCAGTAACTAATGGACCCAAAACATAGTAAGGAACATCACCAATTAGAGATTTTGCCAATCTAACATTTGCTGCAATTTCATTTAATGGGACATGTCCAGGACCTTCAACCATTACTTGTACATCTTGTTCATGTGCACGTTTAGTTAATTGTGAGATATTGATCATTTCTTGAACTTGTAATTCATCATGAGAGTCCAGTATTGAGCCTGGTCTCAAGGCATCACCAAGACTAAAAGTCACATCATATTTTTTTGCAATTTCAAGCAAGTAATCATAATGAGTCAAGTAAGGATTTTCTTTATCATGTTTTAACATCCAGGCAGCAGTGATAGTACCACCTTTACTGACAACACCACCGTATCGTTGTACCTTAAGAATTCTTTTTGCAATGTCTTTTGTGATACCACAATGAATTGTAGTGTAATCAACCCCATCTTTTGCATTATTTTCAAATGCGTTAAGGTAATCATCTTCAGTTAAATTCAAAGGATTTTTATGAACTTCAACCCCATAATTATAAGCCTCATAAATTGGAACAGTCCCAAAAGTAATAGGTGCAGTTTCTAAAAGAGTTTGACGAATTTTTTTTACATCTCCACCATCACTAAGATCCATTATTGTATCAGCATGATATTTTATAGCAACTTTGGCTTTCTCAATTTCTTCATCAAGATTGGCATTAAGTGTTGAAGTTCCAATGTTTACATTTACTTTTGTTTTTAAGCCCTTACCAATTCCTACATTATGAATTTTTTGAGGGCGCGCATTATTGCTTGGAATAATTATTGAACCACGAGCAATTTTTGATATTAACCAATCAACTGATACGTCCTCATCTTTTGCAACTTGTTTCATTTCATCAGTTGCAGTACCACGACGTGCAGAAGTCATTTGGGTTGCCATAACAAATTCTATACTTTACCTGATTTAAACAATCGTGAGAATTAAAAAAATTAAAAAATATCCAGACTATATTAAGAAGATCGATCTATATTATATGCAATGATTACGTAGCAAAATTATGAGAACAATAAGAGAGTGTAGAC
>CALBNQ010000197.1 GCA_937896495.1 uncultured archaeon
TTTGCAGCACCCATGTTTACGCTGACTTTGGGATTTTGATATCTAGACAAGTACTATTCGTATCAAATTGGTATTATTATACCAATCCAATAGAAAAAAATCAAAAAAAATGATTTTGAAGAAATCGGAAAAATAGTTTTATTATCATAAAATTAGATTCAAAATATGGGATTATTTTCTAGAAAAAAGGAGATAGTAGTAGGAAATATTTGTCCAAAATGCAACATGGAATTTTCAGATCCTCAAAGAACTATTCGCCATATTGAAAAAGCTCACAAATCTAAAAAAAAGTTTGAATGTAACTCATGTAGATAAAAAATGAATAACAAAGATAAATTAAACAAAATTTCAGGAATCGTCGCACTTGGTACTTTTATCAGCATATTGTTTGGGTATATCGCTGAAAATGATTCGATTTTTGGATTTCCAAATGCTATGATGTTGTACATCCTAATGCCATCAGCATTAATCTGGTTTGGTACTAGAAAAAATGGATGTGGAAGTTGTAATCAAACAAGTTTTGTTTCTGAATCAAAACAAGACAAAGATATGAAAAATTAAATGTAGTATTTTTTAATTTTGTTTGATTTGGGAGAATTTCAAGAATTTGCAGAAGCATTATTTGGACAGTTAGCAGTTGAGATAAATGAAGAAAAAGAGATCATAGAATTAGCAGTAAAAGCTCAAGATGACATTGCAAGAAAAGTTGAATTTAAAAAATTAGAAGATATTTCAAATGAAATCATTCAAGATTTCAAAGAAAAAATAAATGAATTTCTAGGCATAAAAGTTCCAGAAAATATTCAATTAAAATTTCCAGAGTTAGAGGAATTAAAGAGAATAAAAGGCAAAAAAGTATTCTCAGATGAAGAGTCAAAGGAATTTGTAACAGAATTGTTTAATGCAGTTGCAAAAGAAAATTTCAAAAAAATTGCAGAGTTGATGCAACAAGATACAATAAAATATTTTGTGTATTCTACATATGCAATTCAATACATTTCTAAAATTACAACAACATATGGAGATTATTTGGATGGAGTGATTTATCTCAACAAATTCATTTTATCTCGATATCCACAAATAATTTTACATAAACAAGGAGAACCATACGAATCAAAATTTGAAAATGTAAATTCGGGGTATTTGGGTGCAGTAAAAATGACAGTGTTAGAAGAGTTAATTCATTCGGCACAAGACAACTTGCAACAAATTAACATTAACGCTGCAAAAAAAGTAAATAAAATAAACGAGGAATTAGCAAAAATAATTTTATCCCTTGATACCAAAATAGTGAATGAACTCTCAGAATATTGTCAATTACAAGCAGTTCCAGATGATTTTCCATTTGCAAAAAAAGCAAATTTATTTTTCTTTTTGAATCCAGATCATTTCTTAATTGAGCAAATTGGACCAGATGTCATGACATTTACACATGTTGAGATGGATCCGAAAATTGGAGCATTAATTCCAGAATTGTTAGAAATTTATAAAAAATGGTTGGTTCCAATTCAACAACATCATGCTGCATTTACAGCAATGGAAGGAATGGCAAGTTTTGCAGTTGAAAATATCTTAAAAGATGATAAAGATTTTCAGAATTATCTAACTACGTTTATGGGAACAGATTTCTCGTCTTATCAAGTAAGAAAGAGTATGGGTAAAGATTTTACAAAAATAGTTTATGAGAAACTAGGCAAAGATACATTCAAAAAAATGATTGAAATTCCTCCCAACACCAGAGAGTTAAAAGATCCTCAACTGTATCTCAAAAAATTGAGCCTGTAATAATTGGATGAAGAGTTTGATCCATTTGTTGCAGAATGGTTTTCTTTTGTAAAGAATCCAAACTTTAACCTTGTAGAAAAATGTCTAAAATTTTCTCAGATTTTAGAATTTCCAGATTTGAATATAGATGAATACATCAATAAAATCAGCAGAATAGGGGTATCGTTAAAAGAATCAGTTAGCGATGTAAAAAATCCAACATACCTTATTTCAATGTTAAATGAACATCTTTTTGAAAATTTAGGGTTTAGTGGGGATGATGATGACTACTATAATCCAAAGAATAATTTTCTAAACGAAGTAATTGACAAAAAAATGGGATTGCCAATTACAATTTCAATTTTGTATACAGAAATTGCAAAGTTTATCGGATTGGAATTAAAAATTGTGGGATTTCCAGGACATGTTTTAGTAAAATACAATGAAGAAATGATTTTAGATCCATATTATGATGGACGATTATTAGATCTTGATGATTTACAAGAAATTCTAGATACAAATTTTGATGGAGGGATGGAATTCAAGCCAGAATTTCTTGATGAGGTCAATGATGAACAAATCATAATTAGATTAACTCGTAATTTGAAAAATTCTTACGTGCAATCATTTGTTTATGATAAAGCTTTACGATGTGTCAATATGGTTTTAGCAATGGAACCAGAATCACCTGAAGATATTAGAGATAAAGGGATTTTAGAAGATAGATTACAAAATCCACAAATTGCTTTAAAATATTTGAATAAATATTTAGAAATAAATCCAAACGCAGAAGATGTAGATTTTATTTTAGAATTGATTAGAAGTATAAAGACAAAAAATTAATCAATAATAGAATCTACGTCGTTTCCTTTTTTGATCATGGCTATTTCATGACGAGCAATTTTATTTCTTAATGCTCTTTTGAGAATATCAATTTCACTTCTGAGTAATGCAGTTTCATCTTCAAGTCTTGCCACTCTTTCATAGATGGTTTCAGCTTCTGAACTCATAATTTACTATCAGGAGAAATTTGTCTTAAAAAGTTATGGGTAAAAATTTTGAAGTGTAGGCTCGAAAGAATTATAATTCAAATTCTTGACGGCATTTTTCACATTTTGCTCGTTCTTCACCAGGCTGACCAAGAACGAATATTTTTCCAATAGTCATACAAAGTGGACACATTCCAGTTGTTGCATTTTTTGGACCGCTGCGAATAATTTTTTGTGTTTTTCTTCGTCCCATAAATCAAACATGCAAAATCCGTCTATTAAGTTTTAATGGCGCGGGGAGGGGGATTTGAACCCCCGTGTCCTTGCGGACATAGGATTAGCAATCCTACGCCCTACCAGGCTAGGCGATCCCCGCATGAGATGCCTAGAATTTCTCTGTAAATAAATTCACTCGTCGTAAAAGTGGTAGAGTAGAATTAAATAATTAATATCTCAAAAATCTGCTGTAATGAGTAAAAAAGTTGCAATTATGAAAGGGGACGGAATTGGTCCAGAAGTTGTAGATTCAATGTTAAAAATTTTAAAAGAATGTAATTTTCAATCAGAGATAATTCTTTGTGAAGCAGGTTCAGAGCAATGGGAAAAAAATGGAAGAAAAGACAAATCGTACATTCCAGATGATACAATCAAAGCATTAGAAGAATCTGATGCATGTTTTAAAGGACCAACTACAACAATTCCAATCCCAGGAGCTCC
The DNA here is from genome assembly GCA_937896495.1 of uncultured archaeon. Classification (GTDB taxonomy): domain Archaea; phylum Thermoproteota; class Nitrososphaeria; order Nitrososphaerales; family Nitrosopumilaceae; genus Nitrosopumilus. The sequence continues at coordinate 3,471 of CALBNQ010000197.1, forward strand.
TAGAAGTGTTGCAGTTACTTTACGTCAAAAATTTGAATTGTATTCTAACATTAGACCAACAAAAACATTTGATAGATTAACACCAAATAGAAAACTAGATTGTGTTTGTTTTAGAGAAGCAACAGAGGGACTCTATACAGGAGTCGAAGCAAAAATTACAGATGATGCTGCAATTGCAATCAGAAAGATTACAAGACAAGGTTGTGACAGATTTCTAAATTCAGCAATGAATTGGGCAAAACAAAACAATATGAAAAAAATGGTGGCAATAACTAAACGAAATATTCTAAAACAAACAGATGGGATTTTTTGGGAATCTGCACAAAGAGCAACAAAAGGAACAGATGTAGAGTTATCAGAGATATACATTGACAATATGGCACAACAAATGGTAGTAGCACCAGAACAATTCAACGGAGCAGTTCTTGTCAGTACCAATTTGTTTATGGATATTATTTCAGAATTAGCTTCAGGATTGGTAGGTTCAATAGGATTGATTTATTCTGCCAACATGGGAGATAATTTTGCAATGTTTGAGGCAGCACATGGGAGTGCACCACAATTTGCAGGACAAAACAAAGTCAATCCAACTGCAACAGTTCTATCAGGAGCTTGGATGGCAGAATATCTAGGTGAGAAAGATATCAGAGATGCAATATTTGGTGCAACTGAGCAGGTAATTAATGAAGGAAAATCAGTTACATGGGATATTGGTGGAAGTGCTTCAACTACACAAATGACAGATGCAATAATTGAATATACAAAAGAAAGATTAAGAAAATAATTAATTTCTAGCCTCTACAAGAATTAGTTCTTCAAAGAAAAGTTTCTTTTTTGCAATTATTTGAGGTTTCAATCCTAATTTTTGGACATAATCAATTAATTTTTCATAGTTTGAAAGAGAAGAAGTCACAAAAACAAATTTTCCATCAGTCTTGAGATTTTTTTGTGCAGAATCAAAAATCTTTTTGGGAATTTCAAATCCTTCTGCTCCACCATCAGTTGCAATATCTAAAATTTCATCAGTTGCCAAATAAGGTAGATTACAAACAATAAAATCAAATTTTATGTTTAACGCATCAGAACCATTACAACAAATTAGATTATTTGTTTTGTATGAAGTTTGATGTTGTAATACATTACAATTAATGTCAGTTCCAACAACAAATGAGAAATTTTTAGACAGTAATTTTGTTAGGTATCCTGAACCACTTCCAATATCAAGTGCATATTGACCTTGTTCATTTTCAATATTATTTGCAATGAAAAAAGTATCCTCTGAAGGAGGATATTCTTCATTTTTCAAGAATTTGGTTTGCAAGATTAATTATTTCATCTCCTGAAAGATCGTCTACTCGTTTATCGAGTACAGTTTCTTTACCGAATTGTTTTAGAATGTTTTTTACAGTTTTTCGCCTATATGAAAATATTTTATTTATTGTTTGAATAAGATCTTTTTTCACATCATTTTTTTTAATGATTTTTAAAATTACAGAATCAACTTTTGGAGGAGGAGAAAAATTATTTTTACTTACTTTAAAGATATTTTCAATATCAAATGCATAATTTGCGATAATACTTACTGCCTTTCTATTTTTTGAAGATTTTGCAAGTAACTTTTCAGCAAATTCTTTTTGAACCATTATCACACCGTGTGAAAAAATAGACTGTGCTAACCATTCAATTGCATCCTTACTTCTAGAATATGGTAAATTAGATACAAAAATTGAGAAAGTGTCTTTTTCCTTAAAACCATCACCATGTTTTAAAACAAGATTATCAAAATTAGAAAAATTAGTTTTTGCCTTTCTAATCAAAGTTTGATCTGCATCAACTGAAATCACTTTTTTCGCTTTTGTACAAAGTAGAGGTGTCAAAATTCCCAAACCAGTTCCCAATTCAAAAACAACATCATTTTTTGTAATTTTTGCCTCAGAAACAATGGATTGTGCTATGGAATTAGAATTGAGAAAGTGTTGTCCTAATAATTTTCGTTTTATCATCTCTTAACAAAGAGATTCATTCTACTTTGACCAGTAATTTCATCAATGATACGTTCTGAAATATGTCTAATTGGTTCTTTAAACCCAACACGTTCTTGTAAATCTTCATAACTTTCAAATTTTTTCTGTTCCCTTTCTTCAAGCATTGTTTTCATGTAGGTTTTTCCAATTCCCGGAATTAGTTCAAGTGCATGAATTCTAGGAGTTAGTGGTTGAGCATTGTTAAGATAATCAACAAATCGTGATTCATTAATTGTGACAATTTTTTCTACAACTGTATCTAATTCACTTTGTGCAGAAGATGAAATTTTTTCATAATCCATTTTTCCCAAAACGGATAAAATTTTAGTTCTTCCTTCTTTTCCGATAAAGATTTTCTCACCTACTTCAAACGTAGAATTGGGAACACCAAGTATTTCTAACAGAGTTAGACGATCCTCACCAATTGCTGTAACAATAACACCATCTCTACCGCGTACAGTAGAAGATTTTCCTCTAGAATTGAAATCTAAAACAAATGCATATTCCTCATATTTTCTAGGTGGGGATTGTGCCCTATGCAAAATAAAATACTCCTCGATTAAATTTAAGAATGCTCCTTGATGATCTTGAGCATTTTTTCTAAAGTTTCAGCAAGAATTAATTTTTTCCAACCAAATGTAAAAGAACGTAATTCAGCCATACTAGTTGGTCTAATATTTACAATTTCAACAGCTTCATCCTCAGTTAACTCACATTCTTTGATAAGTTGTTTCTTCATATCCTTTGCAATTTTTGCATCAAATGTTACAAATTTTGAGACATAATCATATGTCCAACGCTGAATTTGGTCCATTTCTTCAACATCAACTTTACCTAAAATTTCTTTAACTTCTGAAAGAGAAATTGCTTGTTTCTTTTGTACTTCTTCCATATCTATACACCGAATGGTTTTATGTGATCCAATCTAGTGATTAAGGTTTTTGGTTTGTTGCCTAATTTTACACTAAGTGTAATAGCACGTCTACCAACATTTGTGACAACACCTACTTTACCGTGATAACGTCTGTGTGGTAATCCTTTGTGTTGTCTTGGATCAATGATAACTAGAGCTTGTTGACCTTCTTGGTATTCACGTAATAGAAATGAGACTCCTCGTGGTGCCTTTTTTTTCATTACAGATCGTGATTTATGTTTAAATCCATGTGAACGACCATGGGACTTCTTAGTTGCCATTTAAGGTAAAATCTCCGAAAGCCCTATTTTAACACTTAGAACTATTTTGCTAAATTATCCACATCTGTTCTAAGTTGACCACAAGCTGCTGAGATCTCAGTGCCTTTCTCCATACGAACAGTACAATTTACACCAGCATTAGATAAAATTCGTTCAAATTCAGATACACTTTCTGGAGAAGGACGTTGAAAATCTCCTGCAGTTGGATTGATGGGAATCAAATTCACATGAGAACCATTTCCTTGTAAAAGCAAAGATAATTCTTTTGCAATTTCAGGTGAATCATTAATTCCAGCCATTAAGGCATATTCAAAAGTTACACGACGTCCAGTTTTTTGAAAATATCTTTTACCAGCATCAATGATATCTTCAACAGAATGAGGTCCAGCAGTTGGAACTAACTTTTTTCTCAATTCATTATTTGGGGCATGAAGTGAGATAGCAAGACCAATCTGTAAATTTTCTTCAGACAGTTTATCAATTCCAGATGGAATTCCAATTGTAGATATTGTTATGTGGCGTTGTCCAAGTCCAAAGCCTCTATCATGAGTTAAAATTTTTACAGCACGAATCATTTCATCATAATTTGCCATAGGTTCTCCCATTCCCATGAAAACTAAATTAGTTACATGTTCTCCTCGTTTTTGTAAAATTTCTGCAAAATGAATTACTTGAGATATAATATCTTCAGCCATTAGGTTTGTTTCAAATCCCATTTGTCCAGTTGCACAAAACACACAACCCATAGCACAACCAATTTGTGTAGAAACACAAATAGTGGATCTAGGATGACCGCCAATTTTTGAGGGGTTGTATTGCATTAAGACAGTTTCTACAGAGGTGTCAGTTAGTTGTAGTAGTAGTTTAGTTGTATCACCATCTTCACTTACAATCTGATGAATTTTTTTTGCAGAACCAATTACATAACCAGACTCTATCAATTCTTCTCTCATTTTTTTAGGGAGTTGTTTTATTTCAGAAAGATTTTTTGGGAATTTGTAATAAAGAGGGAGTAATATTTGATCTGCCCTATATCTAGGATAACCCATATCGATTACTAATTGTTCCATTTCTTCGGGAAGTAGACGATAAAGATCTTTCATGATACTAAGATACTCTCAAATGATATTATAATTTAATCCGATTAAATCAAAAAAAGAAGAAAAAAGGAATAAAGTAAAAGAAAGAGTGATTACTCTTTTGTTGGTTCTGAATCATCTGATTCAACATCTACAATAGTTTCAACTACCGTCTTTACCTCAGATGACTCTGTAATGTCAGTCTTAGGTTCGGATGTAACTTCATCAGAAGTCTCTGTTGTTTCCACTTTAGATTCTGTGGAAATATCTGCTTCAGAAGTCTCTACGACAACCTCAGGCTCTTTTACCTTTTTTGTAGTTGTTTTTTTTGTAGTGGCTTTTTTTGCAGTCTTTTTTGTCTTTTTCTCAGTTTCTTCAGGATCAATCACGCCTGCTTCACCTAGAGCAAAGATTACTTCTTCTTCAGGATGATGAGGACTATCCACCATTCTAGCAATTCGTTTCTTGCCTGATTTCTTAAAGTATATTCTGTATGTACTTGTGTGTGCAACTACATTTCCACCAACAGGACGTGTTGGATCACCAAAGAAGACATCAGGAGATGCCATCACTTGATTAGTTGCAAGTGCAGCGCAGTTGTAAGTTTCTGCGATTCTAGATAACAGATGGACAAAATGATTTAGTTTTTGTTGTCTGACAGACAATGTTCCACGTCCAAGATATTCAGAACGGAACAATCCAACTGCAGAATCTGCAACAATTAATTTGATATTGTTTTCTTCAATTATAGAACCAGCTTCTTCTAGAATTAATGTTTGATGTGCACTGTTATATGCACGAGCAACAATTATTTGATCTAGTACTTTTTCTGGATCCATTTCATGAGCTTGTGCAATAGATACAATTCTCTCAGGTCTGAAAGTATTTTCAGTGTCGATATACAAAACACCACCTTCAAGACCACCTTCTTCTTTTGGTTTTTGAACCATTACAGATAGTGTATGTGCAAATTGTGTTTTACCACAACCAAATTCACCATAAACTTCTGTCAAAGCTTGAGTTTCAATACCTCCATCAAATAGTGTGTCAAGACAATTTGTACCAGTTGTAATTTTACCAATACTTTGTCGATTTTTGTAAATTTCACTTGCACTAACAAAATCTTTAGCAATTAAACCACCTTCAACTAAATGTTGTCGAGCTTTATTGACAATTTTTTCAGCAGTGTCCTTTTCCATTCCAGTAATTTCGGATATTTCTACAGGACCTCTAACGATGAGGTCCATGACGTTGTGGATACCTGCATCAGATAATTTTCTTGTAGTTACAGGACCTACGCCCTCTAAACTATCTAATCTTAAATCTTCTACCATACCGTAAGGTACGGTACCAGTACTTTATAAGAGTATTGTTTTAGAAAATGATCGTAAAATAAGAAACTACTAAGAAAAACAACTAACGTCGTTTTCTTCTTTGACCAGGTTTATTTTGACCAGGATATCTTCCAAGAGCAAATCGTTTTTTGAAATTGCTTTTGTTTGCAACACTAGAACTATCACCGACAATCTTTCTTCCTTCTACTTTAGGAGTTTGACCTCGTACTTTACCTGCTTTAGTAAGCGAACCGTGTGTTGCCATGAATTAGACTAAGGAATAGTGAATTTATGTATTTGTATGACTACCAATACTTGTTTTTGACAATTTCAATAACTCTTTCATGTTCACGACTCTTTCTACGAGCATATTTTTCCATTGCACCAAGAGGAACACCGCCAAGGGATCTAGCAATTGCATTAAAGAAATACCTCTGTGGTCCTTTAGAGCCAGTTTTTGTCATGAATTTTTTAATAGCATATTTGAAATTGTGTTGCCATGTTTTGTAAAGAACACCTAATTGAGCAGGAGTCATTTCTTGACCAATATTAAAGAAAGATGCATTTTCTAATAATCCAATTGGAACAAATGTTAAAGCAGTTGCAGTAAACATTGATTCTGGTTGTTCATGTTCTAATTCACTTAGTAGTCTAATAGTTTCCCAGGAATCTTCAGGTTGTTCATCATTATCTAGTCCCATAATCAATGTGAATGCAGGAATCCAATAATTCTCATTCATAGCTTTTACACCTTCTTTAACAACCCAATGCCATTCCTCAGGTTTGTAAGGTGCAAGTTTTCTATCAGCATATTTTCCAATTAATCTTAAACTTCCAGTTTCAAATCCTGCTTGAACGCCAATCATGTTATCTGGACCAGCTTTCATTATTCTTGAAAGATTTGGAAGAAGTTTTTCATCAGCAATTGCACCAGCTAAGGTTCCATGTGTTGGGTTAGTATGTTCCACACCAGTAGACATAATTCCAGTAAATAGTTCTTCTAGTGCCTCTCTATTTGGCTCCATTCCTTTTGCAGTTCTTGGATCCATTCCATAAACGAAAATATCATCACTATGAATCCATGCAGATTTAGAGCCGCCTTTTTTGATGTTAACTTCAATTTCTTTTTTAACTTTCTCGACAGGGTAATATCTCAAAGAACGTAATGTAACATCACAAAACTTACAACCGCGTCCACAACCACGCATCACCTCAACCATGCCATGCATACTGGGTTCAATAATATCTGGAATTTCATCTAAATCAGGTCTGTCCCAAAAATTGACAAATCGTCCATGGATTTTTTTATTATTTCTTTCAAATTCTTTAATGTTAACTTTAAAATCACTTCTCTTTCTGAAAGGATCCATATTTTCAAAATCGCCGTTAATCAAATAATTGAAAAATCTTCCTGCATGACCATCGATTTCTGGAGCTATGCCACCAAGCTCACCTTCTAATATTGCATAAATTCCAAACTCTTCAATTTTTTCAGGATCATAATTGTATTGCCAAGTTCCAGATGCACCAGAAATTACTTTAGCTTTACTTCCAGTTCTTGCTTTTGCAGCTTTGATTCTATGATGTAATTCAGTATTGTAAAATTCATCATAAGATGTTTGTTTTCTACCATAAGTAAACGTCATAGTTACAGGACCCATTCCAAGAGGATCCATTTCATAAGTTCCAATAACCTCAGTTTCAGGTCCAATAAATTTTTCAATATGATTCGGATGAGCAATAACTACATCACTTCGTGCAAAACCGTCACGTAACAAACCAGCTTCTAATTTTCTTAATCCATATGGAGCATATTTTGCAGCGCCGTTAATATCAGGTGACCAATTACAAATGAAATCAAATAATACTTTTGGAGTGACTTGTTTTCCTAAAATTTTATACCAAAAACTCTTTGGATCCCTATGAGGATCAAGTGCAGGTGCACATCCAAAAAATGTTGCTAAAGATAATCCACGATATGGAGACATCAAAGTACGATCAGCAGTTAGAACAATCTTTGGAGTTCCCATTATCTTCACGAAAATGATTTTGTGATTTATTTTAAACCTTGCTAGCAAAAATTAATAATTTTCTAAAATTCCTGCCTTATTTCGGTGAAAAATACCAAATTCTTTATTTTGAGATAAATGCTCTCCATCAAATATAGTCCCATCCTTGCAAACGAGATCTTCACCTACGCAACAACTTCCACAAATTCCAACTCCGCATTTCATCATGCGCTCAAGGCTTGCTTGAACAAAAATTTTCCTAGAATTTGCTGCAAGTACAGTTTTGTGCATCATTATTTCTGGGCCACAAACATAGACACCATCATAATGATTTTCGCTGACAAGTTTTTCAACTAAATCAGTAACGTATCCTTTTTCACCATAACTTCCATCATCAGTAGAAACAATTACTTTGTGAGGATTATTTTCCAAAAGATTATTTGCCAAAGATTCAAAAAATACTTCATCTTTTGATTTTGCACCAATCAACACAGTAACATTATCAGTTGGTTTTACAAATGTCAACAATCTCATCATTGGGACAAGACCAGTTCCACCACCAACTAGTAAGAGATTTCCTTTTTTAACATCAAATGAATTTCCATAAGGGCCTCTAACACCTATCTGTTGACCTTCTTTAATGTTGAATAATCCAGTAGATGCTGGACCGTGTTTTCTAACAGTGAATGCAGCTTTGCCAGATTCTTTAGAAATCATAATGCTCATAGGCAATTCATTAATTCCAGGAATCCAAACCATTGCAAATTGTCCAGGAAGAACATTGGACATTATTTCATCTGAAAAAACAAGTGTTCTAACAGTAGGAGTTTCATCAATAACTTTTTCAATAGTTACAATTGTTGTGTGGTTATGATTTCTTTGCAAGACCCACCATTTCCTTAATTGTAGAATAATTTTTCTTTTGCATGTATTTCAAAATTCCTTTGTTAATATCATCAAAAACATTAATCCAATTATCACCTACTGCGCTTCCAAGTTGAATTGCAGAAGCACCTGCCAAGAAAAATTCAACTGCATCCTCCCAAGTGGATATTCCACCACAACCAATTATAGGAATATCATATTTTGAAGAAATTTCATAAACACATCTTAATGCAATTGGTTTAATTGGAGTACCAGATAATCCTCCAAACTTGTTACTCAAAATCGGTCTTTGAGTCTCAACATCAATTGCCATTGCACGAACAGTGTTAATTGCAGTAATTGCATCTATTCCAGATTCAATAGCAGTGCCCACAGTTTTTAGATAATGTGTAGTGCCCAATCCAACTTTGGCAATTATAGGGACATTTGTAGAATTTTTTGCAGTTGTTACAATTTCTTTAACCAATTCAGGATCGTCACCTACTTCTAATCCAACTTTGGCAACATGAGGACATGAGAGATTTAACTCATATGCAGTAACTTTACAATTTTCAAATTGTTCAATCATTAATTCAAAGTCTTTAGGAATAGACCCCACCAGACTTACAATGATTGGAACATCATGATTTGGTTTAATCATTTTTGCAAAATTTGGTGCGCCTGGATTAGATAATCCAACTGCATTCATCCAACCGCCTCCACCCACGCTAAAAATTGTAGGATTTGGATAACCATCCCAAGGTTCAGTACTAAGGGACTTTGTTACGACAGCTCCTGCACCCGAACGATGTATACGGTTAAACACATCCAAAGAAATTCCTAAAATTCCAGATGCAAGCATAACTGGACGTTCTAATTGAATTTGGCCTAAAGAAGTTGTAATGCTAGGTTCCACTTTGATTATTGGACTTGGTTTCGAATATAATAGTTGATTTGTAATTCTAGTACCTTTTTTAAAGGTCGTTTAGGTTGAACTATCTATGTATTCTGTGATATTGACAGAGTTGGGGATTTCAGTATTTAATGAAGAGAAGCTTGAAAGAGCATTTTCATTCTCAAATAATGTTAAAGAATATCTTTTAGTAAAAAATAAAGAAGCAAAACTCAATGAGCTCATAAATTACTTATTTTCAATTCAAAGGGGGTTTGCAGTAAGCGATGAATCATTACTTGCTATTTTGAAAAAAAATAATATCGATTGTCAAATAATGGATGATTCAAAATTAGAAATAATTCAATCATCAAAACCACAAATAATTGTAGATTCAGGTTTTGCTTCAAATCCTCAAGATGCATTAGGAAAACTAAGAGACTTTGCTTTAGGATTATCATCATCAAAAGTAACTGAAGTTTCAGAAAGTCCAGATCTTCATATCATTCAAGCAATCAATTCATTAGATGAAATCGACAAAATTGCAAATGCATTAAGTTCAAGATTAAGAGAATGGTATGGATTACATTTTCCAGAATTAGATAACATTATTGATAGTATTAACGGATATGCACAAATTGTAATGGCAGGAAAAAGAGAATCATTAACTAAACAAATCTTTGAAGATGCAGGTTTTCCAGAATCTAAAGTTGAGATGTTATCATTGATATCATCAAAAAGTAGAGGTGGGGACATTTCAGATGTCAATTTATCAATTGTGCAATCAATTGCAAAACAGATTTTAGATTTTCATGAACTACGAAAGAAATTAGAAGAACATGTTGAATCAGAAATGGAAACAATTGCTCCAAATATTTCAGTAATTCTAGGTTCTGCAGTAGGTGCAAGAATTTTAGGAAGAGCTGGAAGTCTCAAAAAAATGGCATCAATGCCTGCAAGTACAATTCAAGTATTGGGTGCTGAAAAAGCATTGTTTAGAGCATTAAAGACAGGATCCCAACCACCAAAGCACGGATTATTATTCCAACATGCAATGGTACATGCAGCTCCTAGATGGCAAAGGGGAAAAATTGCTAGAGCCATAGCTGCCAAAGCAGTGATTGCAGCTAGAGTTGATGTCTACGGAGAAGGATTGAATCAAACTTTACTAGAAAAACTCAACATCAGAGTGGATGAAATAGGTAAAAAATATGAAAATCCAACTGAAAAAGACATCAGAAAACCACAACAATTCAGACAGGATGATGGAAACTTTGGTGGTAGAAGAGAAGGTGGTAGAAGAGAAGGTGGTAGAAGAGAAGGTGGTAGAAGAGAAGGTGG